>NZ_QSBB01000014.1:0-49557 GCF_003465595.1 Collinsella sp. AF05-9 | reverse complement strand
TCCCGGTTCGACGAACAGCCGATCGTGTCAAATGTGGTCTAACAGAGCCAATCATTATGCCGACACAAAGGCCGGGCACCGAGTATACGACCTGAAAGGTACCGCCCACCAGGGCCGGAATGGCGAAAAATGCCAAGGTTCGATAGATGGCCTTCGTCTGCAGGCTCTCGACCCTGCGAGATTGCACAAATGCATGCAGGGACGTATGTATAACGTAACAGTAGCTGACGATGGGCTGGATCATATAGGCAAAGCCGCGACGATACACGCCCTGCGAATCGATATAGAACAGGGCGTGCGTCCAGTAACTGGTAAACGCCAGCACGACCACCAGAGCCGTAGGCAACGCTACAAGCACCACCCTATAGCGCGAGGTCAAAAGGCGAGAACCCTGCACCGTCTCGGAATAGATAAACCAAATGAGACACGCGATAGCAAAGAGCGAAAACGAAACCGCGTTGGAAATCCAGTTGGCAGCAATGCCCAACGTGCCGTCCACACCGTCCGAAAGCGTCCAGATCATATCGAATAATATGTACGCGGCAGAGGTGTAGCCAAGCATGCTAAACAATAGCTGCTGGGTGCTCGAGAACAAGGAGCGACGACTTCGCACGGCAAGCCCGATAAGAACAATCATGCATAGCACGAATATCTCAATCTTGAGTGCCTTAACCACTAGCGCCATCCCTTCAATACCCAAGTGGTCAGAATCGCCCAATTCGAATCAGGGCAATAAACACCCCTTTACTCCACAGGGGTAAAGGGGATAATAGCAGAGCGCCCGAACATCACTGCAAAACAGTTTCTGTTCGGGCGCCCATACGGCGCGAATTGCACACGCCGGCATCATTGATGGGTATCGATTGCTACTCGCCATCGATGTCAGTCGCGACGGCCTCCTCTATGGCCTCGACACCGACAGGCGACAGATCCTCCTTGCCTTGGCAGAACTTCTTGTCGACCCAGCCAGTCAGAATCGGAGCCATGATCGCCGTGATGATAACGGCGGTGGCGATCTGAGCGTACGCGATGGGCGCAAGCTCGGCGTAGCGCGGTGCGACCTCGGCGAGGGCAACCGGTGTGGTCATAGCCGTGCCGGCAATGGTGGAGCAAGCCACAGCGGCCTTGCCATTGCCGCCGCACAGACGCTCGAACGCAAAGGTGATGGGACCGACGACAAACAGCGTGACAAGGCCCAGCAAGATGCCGGAAATACCGCCGGTGATAAAGCTCGACAGGCTCATGGACGCACCGAGCTGAAATCCGATGACGGCAATCGCGGGATTGGCACCGGGAACCAGCAGGTTCTTGATAAACGGGAACAGGTT
The DNA here is from genome assembly GCF_003465595.1 of Collinsella sp. AF05-9. NCBI lineage: Bacteria > Bacillati > Actinomycetota > Coriobacteriia > Coriobacteriales > Coriobacteriaceae > Collinsella > Collinsella sp. AF05-9. The sequence goes on along the minus strand of NZ_QSBB01000014.1, from coordinate 48,229 downwards.
GCCCAGAACCATGCCAATAACGAGTGGCAAGATGGAGCCGATAATGGTGCCAATGGGAATGTTGGCGAGGCCGGAAACACCGAGGATGATCATCGTGACGGCGGGGCCAGCCGTAAAGAACAGGATACCGACGGCGCCCTGCTCAGACTCATCACCGAACTCGCCCATGATGCCCGTATAGAGCGCCATGTTGCAAAACGTGATGCCGCCGATGATAGACACGGAGCTCAGACCCAGGAAGTTGTCGTTAAAGAAATATGCCACGCCCAGGCCGAGAGCCGCTGCGACGACCAGCTTGGGGATCAGCACGACGATACCGGTCTTGATGGCACCCGGCGTGGACTTAAAGCTGATGCCGGCGCCCACAAACAGCAGGATCGCGGCGACGATGGCATTGGAGCCACCGCGGCAGGCAGCCGTAAAGAAGCCGCCGATCTCAAAAACCTGCGGGCAGAAGGTGTTGAGCAAAAGACCGACGATCATCGGATAGATCATGATGTCGCCCGGGATGCGCGGGACCTTGAATTTCTTTTGCTCGTTGGCGGTCGCTTCCTGTGCCATGAAACCCCCATTTCCGCTGACGGGGTACAAAAGCCCACGTCACGCTTTGCTACAGTAAAGTTTGACCATGGTACCAGAAGAAATAGACCAGCTCGGTGAGAAATTCGATTCGTTGGACAGGGGCGCTAAACGTGCCCCGCTCTTATATGAGGCTCAAAACGATATAGAACACGATGCCCGAAACACAGCACCACAGCATCGATTTTGTCTTGACCGCCACGGCCACGACGCCGGCAGCCGCAATCCAGGGAACCAAGGCAGGCCAGGGTCCCGCGTCGAACGCGCCGGGGCTCACCAAGTCGTTGGCGACCAGCGCGGCAAAGGCAGCGGGCGGGATATAACCCAGGGCCTCGGTAATGCGGGGCGACAGCGTTCTCCCGCGCAAGGCAAACGCCGGCGCGATGCGAAAGAACGCGATAGCAGCCCACGACGACAGCCACAGAACCAAGAACTCGTTAACGGGCATCGCGGGCACCTCTTCCGTCAAATACAGCATCGCACGCCAACGCAATGGCAATGCCGGCCACGACGCTTGCCGGCACGGCAATATTCGTGAGGCCCAAGAACTTGCATACGGCGACGGACACCGCGCCCGAAACCGCCGCGACAACGTTGCCGCGCGACAGCCGCTGCGAAAAGAGCAGGCAGATAAAGAGCGAGGTGCAGACAAAGGCTGCAATGGCGGTGGGAACATCGACAACGGCGCCGACGATGGCGCCCATCGTACACGAAACGCCCCATGTTGCGATGAGAATCACGTTGAGCACGAAGGACTCGCGCGGGCCCCAATCCTCCCCTTCAACCAACTTGGCAAGCGAGATGCCATATGCCTCCTCGGTAAGTGTCGCGGCAACAGCCAGCGTCTGACGCTTCGAGGCACCCGTCAGATGCGGCGCGATCGATGCCGAGTAAAGCGCAAAGCGCGAGGAGATGGCAGCAACGCTCGCGACGATCGATGCTGCAGGCACGCCCGCCAGCCAAAGATTGCAGATCATAAACTGGCCGCTGCCCGTCACAAACGTGCTGCTCAGAGCAAAGACCATCCAGGGCTCCATTCCCGTCTGCCCCATGATCATTCCGCACGGCGCGCCTATTGCAATATAGGTAAGCATCACTGGCCAGACGATTTTAAAGATCCTAAGGACCATGCCACTCCCATTCTGGTAAGTCGTCTGCAGCGCGCCTTGCAACGCAGCAGAAATATCAACCGGTGGCAATAAAGTTCACCTACAATTGCCACCGGATCGAAAGACACAACTTTTTAGGAAGTCATTATGACAGCTATCGATCGAGACCGGGCGCGCGCGGCCTTCAAAAGCTACACCGATGCCTACGACGCCACCAACCCACGCATCGCGCTCAAAATCGAGCATACGTACCACGTGGCCGAGGCATGCGATGCCGTAGCGCGCGAGCAGGGCTGGTCGTCAGAAGATATTGACCTGGCATGGCTTTGCGGCCTGCTACACGATATGGGCCGCTTTGAGCAGTTGCGGCACTGGGACACCTTTAAGGACGCCGAGAGCATGAGCCATGCAGCGCTGGGCATCGAGGTCCTCTTTGGCGAGAATCCCGCCGATGCACCCGCCGTAACGAGCATCCGCGACTTTATCGATGACCCGGCAGAGGACGAACTGATCCGCGCGAGCATCGCCCACCACAGTGATTTTCGCCTGCCCACGGAACTCGACACCCGTACACGGAGCTTCTGCGAGATCGTGCGCGATGGCGACAAGATCGACATTATGCGCACCATCGCCGACAGCACCGTCGACACCATCCTCAAGGTGGATGAGGACACGTTTCTCGCCAGCCACTTCTCGACACCGGCGCTTACCGCCTTTGACGAGCACCGCTGCGTCGCACGCGATGAGCGCGATGAGCCCGCAGACTACCTGGTGGGACTCATCTGCTTTATGTTTGAGCTCGTCTATCCAGCGAGCCGCGCGCTGGCGCGCAAACAGGGCGATATCCACCGCCTGCTCGACGCGCCCTTTGGCATTACGCGGCCCTTTACCGACCCCGCCACGCAGGCAACCTGGAGCCGCCTAAAGGACGAGATGCGCGACTGGCTGACGCGCGCTTAGCGCTCAAACTGAGCCAGCAGCCCCTCAACGATCTCAACGGCATCGCCGACGACCTTGTACTGGGCGGCACCAAAGATGGGGGCATCCGGGTCCTCATTGATGGCGACAATGCACTCCGCCCCACCGATGCCGGCGAGATGCTGGATAGCGCCCGAGACACCGATGCTCACGAGGAGCTTGGGCGAGACCGATACACCCGTCTGGCCAATTTGGTGGCGATACTCCAACCAGCCTGCCTCCACAATGGGACGCGTGCAACCAAGCTCGGCACCCAGGGCATCGGCGAGCTTTCGCATCAGGGGCAGATTCTTCTTGGAGCCGATGCCGCGGCCCACCACGACCAGACGCTCGGCATCGGCAATTGAGGCCTGCTGTCCCCACTCCTCGGCGGGAATCGAGATCTCGACGCGGGCCTTAACGTCATCCGCAAGCACTACCTGGGTAATCGTGCCGGAGCGGCTATAGTCAAACTCGGGCGCCTTAAAGATGCCGGGGCGCACCGTTGCCATCTGAGGACGGTGGTTGGGGCAGATAATGGTGGCCATCAGGTTGCCGCCAAACGCCGGGCGCGTCTGCTGCAGCAGACCCGTCTCCGTATCCATAGAAAGCACCGTGCAATCGGCCGTAAGACCCGTCTGCAAGCGCACGGCCACACCGGGCGCCAGCTCGCGACCAAAGGCGGTCGCGCCGTACAGAATGGCCTCGGGCTTGCGCTCGGCTACCAAATCGCAGATCAAGCGAGCGTAGACCTCCGCGTCGTTCTGACGCAGGCGCTCGTCACGACAGACCAGAACTTCGTCCGCACCGGCGCAAATCAGATGCTCCAGGTCCCCGAGTGAGCCCTCGGGGCTCATGCCGACCAGTGCCACCAGACGGCAGCCGCGGGCATCGGCAAGCTCGCGCCCCTTGCCCATGAGCTCGAAGGCCACGGATGCAACGGCATCGTGCTCGTCAGTCTGCACGAAGATCCAGATGTCTCGATATGCGTCAAGGTCTGCCGCGCCGGCGGCCTCGTCGCGCTCAATCGAGATGGCGTTGACGGGGCAGGCGTCGACGCACCCACCGCACAGGATACAGCCGTCGGTTACGCGGGCACAGCGATTGGGGCGCTCACCCTCCACCACAATGCCGCCCGAGGCGCAGGCGCGAACGCAGCGACCGCAGCCGATACAGGCTTCGCTATCGATAATCAGCCCGCTCATCTATGCCATCCCCTCAATAATCTTGGCAAGTTTTACCGCCTGCTCGGACGCCGTTCCCTCAACGGCCTCGCACGTTTGGTCACGGTCGGGCACAAACGAGCGCACGACCTGCGTCGGTGATCCGGCAAGGCCGCAACGCGAGGGGTCGGCGTTCACGTCGGCGGCACTGATCACGCGCACGTCCGCCCCCTCTGCCGCGCGAATACCGGCAATACTCGGCATACGCAACTGGCCAATCTCCTTGGCAGTCGTCATCGCACACGGCATCTCCAGGTACACCGTCTCCTCGCCGGCATCGCAGCCGTGAACGAGCGCCAGCGAGCCACACGTCGTAAATCCCGCGCTCTGCACACAGCTCACGTCGGTCACGCAGGGGACCCCAAAGGCGCCGGCCAGCTCGGGGCCGATCTGGGCCGTATCGCCGTCCACTGCCATCTTGCCGCAGATGAGCAGGTCAAAGTCCTCATCGAGTGCCTCGATGCCGCATTTGAGGGCATAGGTGGTGGCTAGGGTATCGGCGCCCGCAAAGGCGCGATCGGTCAGCAGCAGCGCGTCGTCGGCACCGCGGGCGATGCAGTCGCGCAGCAGCGATTCGGTCGCGGGGATGCCCATCGACACCACCGTCACACGCACGTCCATGCCAAAGCCGATAAAGTCGTCCTTCAGCGCTAGCGCACATTCGAGGGCACTTGCATCGAAGGGATTAACGACCGCCTGCTTGCCATCACGCACGATAGTATTGGTCTTGGGGTCCATCTTGACCTCGGTGCTTCCGGGCACCGCCTTGACGCACACCACCATATGGAAATCACTCATCTTCACGCGCCCCCTTTCTGGACGAGTTCATCCAAGAGCTTCTCCGTAAACAGGTTGCCGCGACCCAGCTGGCCGGCAGGATCAAGCTGGAGTTTGAGACGCGCCGACTCGACCATGGCCTCGTGGCCGTACATCGTCTCCAAGAAGCCCGCCTTGATCTTGCCGACGCCGTGTTCGGCAGAAACGGCACCGCCCATGGCCGTGACCTCGGAAGCCCACTGGGCAAAGAGCTCTCCACCACGACGGTAGTCTTGCGCATCGCGCGGCAGGATGTTCACATGCAGATGGTTGTTCCCGATGTGTCCCCAGGCAGCAGACTCAAGCCCGCTTTCGGCCAGCGTGCGGCGATAGAGGGCCACGACATCGGCAAGGCGTGCATTGGGCACCGACATATCCGATCCCAGCTTGGTAATGGTGGGGTCGGTGCGGCGACGCTCGTCAATGAGCATGTTGACGCTCTCGGGCACCGCGTGGCGGAAGAACCGCTGGCACTCGCGATCGACTTCGTTGCGGGCGACCCATGTCGCATCGTCGCGGCCGCCCGCAAGCTCCAGCACCCATCCCAAGTGGTACAGCTCCTCGGTCGCCTGCGCCTCGTCATCGCAATCGAGCTCCACGTAGACACATACCTTGGCCTCTTTGTCGAGCGCCGGCAGCGAGGCAAACGCCGTCGACTGCTCGCGCTGGCGACGTAGAATATCCAGGGCGCCAGCATCGAAGTACTCGATGGCAGCCGCATGGGACAGGACAGGGCGCACGGAATCGGTAAAGGACACCGCCTTGTCCTCGCTATCGAAAAAGCAACTCACACCCCAAACGACCGCAGGCGCCGCCTGCAGGGCAATCTCGAGCTCGGTGATAACGCCGAGCGTGCCGCACGCGCCGATAAAGAGGTCGATGGCGTCCATATCGTCCGCAACGAAATAGCCTGAGGCATTTTTTGTCTCGGGCATGGTATAGCCGGGAAGATCGAGCTCGAGCGTACGGCCCTCTGCCGTCACGAGCGACAGGTGGCGGCCCTGGGCAAAAGCCTCGCCGCGCTGAAGCTCAAGCAAATCGCCATCAGCCAGCGCGACGTGGAGTCCCGTGATATGCGGGCGCATGGGGCCGTAAGCGTAGCTGCGGGCGCCGGAGGCGTTGCATGCCGCCATGCCACCCAGACAGGCAGATGCCTCGGTGGGATCGGTGGGAAAGAACTGCTCGGGGGACTCTTGGAACTCCTCGTAGGCCTCAAGCGATGCCTGGTCCCAACCAGCGGTCGGCAGTACCTTCTTGCTCAGCTGCTTACGCAGCTCCGAGAGCACAACGCCCGGCTCCACGCGCAGCAGAAATTGGCTTTGTTCATCGCGGCGAAGGCCCAAGTAGCGATTCATACGGGAAGTATTGAGGATATGCCCACCGTGGGGCACGGCACCGGCGGCAAGGCCGGTTCGGGCGCCCTGAACCGTTACCGGGACACGCTCGGCATGGAGCGTTTCCAAAATGGCACGGACCTCGTCTTCCGTTGTCGGAAACGAGATGCTCGATGCTTCGCCCGATGCACGAGATTCATCGCGGCCATACTCTTCGAACTCATCGGTGAAGGGTTTAATGGTTGCAGACACGCGAACTCCCCCTTTAGCTAACTACAGTGTTTGCAGGGAGATGTTACCGCATCGTTTCGTCGACGTGTTCGAGACCGTCTCCATAATTGGCGATTTTTACGTTTGTGCAATTCGGCGAACGGCAAGGCTTCCTCGGCAGACGATGCTTTTGACACATATCGCCCCGCCGTCGCCGACCGCTCGATTGTCGCTCGAAAAAAGTTGGAGTAATTTTTTCCACCTTTTACCTGCGGAGATGTCAATCCGTCAAGCATTTGGTCAGAAATTGGTCAAGTAGCGGCTGATACGGTCGGCGTCGACAACCAAAACCGATAGAAGTTTTGGCCCCAGAAGCAGGGAGGTTCCCATGGCATATTACTGGCCCCAGTACGGCGTCGCCATCGAGGTCGACGACGATCCCTATCTCCTGCCTTTCGACGAAGAGGCGTTCCCCGATACGGCGGTCTACCACGTCACCACCGATGTTATCTGCGACCCCGAGTCGTTCTCGGCGCTCGCCCACCACATCGCGCGTATCCACGACATCGAGCTCCCTCACGACTTTGACGAGCTCATCTACTCGCGCCGCCTGATGCTTCACATGCTCTTTGGAGCGGACCCGTCCACGTTCGCACGTGTCTACACCACCAAGGACGCCGCATGAGTGCGAAGAAGCCGCCCCGCCTCGCAGGACTGGGGCGTCGCAAGAAACTCGTCGTTGTCTGTCTGGCTATCGTCTGCGCCCTTGTCGCCGTAGGACTATACGCCTGGCAGTCGCAGCCCGTGCCCGAAGCGGGCGCCTCAGTCACGACGGCAGAGGGTAAATCGCGACAAGAAATCCAAGATGAGCTCGATGCCATCGTCCGCGACAACATGATGACGATTTCGGTCGCGCCGGTCGCTCAGCTACAGGAGGACGGCAAGCTGCGCGTCAACGTGCAAAACGTCCAAGACAATAAATTTCCCCAGCGATTCCGCGTCATCCAAAACGACGAGACCATGTACGAATCCGGTGTGGTCGAGACCGGCAAGACAATCGAGACGTGCCCCGCCGGCGACATCAAAGAAGGCGAGGCATACATCGAGGTCCAGGCACTCGATGCCAAGACCCTCGACAGCCACGGCAATCCGACACGTGTCAAGGTACGGGTTGAGCAAGCCGAGAACTAGCTTTTTCGACCGACGCGGCACCGCACGCAATTCACCAGCATTCGTCCAATCATCGCGGGGACGGCCCGCGGCGAATAGAAAGGAACGACCATGGACATCACCAGGAACATGAACGGAGCCAGAGCGCTCGTCGTGGGCGCAGGGCTCGCGCTCGCGCTCGCAATGGGCGCCGCCCCGACGCCAGCTCTGGCAGCCGGGCGCGTTGGAACCACAAAAGTAATGGTCAGGACCGAGATCGACAACGTAGAGTTCAAAGTTCCGACGGTTATTCCCTTCGTCGCCAAGGCCGACGGCACGCTTCAGGGCCCCTCAGAAGACGCGACCACCATCGACAATCATTCGGCCTACGGCATCCATGTCACCAACATGAAGATCGACGCCATGAACACCTGGACCATTGCCGCCGACGCCAAGGCCGGAACCGCGCAGAATTCCATCGACTTTAAGGTCGGCCCCAACGGCGCACTCCAGAACGCCAGCGCCGCAATGCAGGAGACGGGCCTCGATCTTTCCAAGAATGCAGCCTTCGACATGGGCTACCAGGGCATTGCCGGCGGCACGGACAAAATTAAGCTCAAGACAAGCGGAAACGTCGCCCGCGTCACGCGCGACATCTTCCGCGTAACCGGCGAAGGCGATCAGGTCGCAACGATCACCTGGACGGTCGAGCCCGGTGCGCACACGGCATAAGGCCGTCGCCCTGGCCGCCGCCGTCAGTATCCTAGCGTTTGGGCCAGCCATGACCTTTGCCCAGCAAGAACAGGCGCAGGCCGCCACGCAGGTGACGGTCGACCTCTCGGAGCTCGACCGCGGCTGCCGCGAGGAACCGTTGGCTCAGACAGGCGACAGACGATGGCTCTTGGCAGCAGGCGCCACGGCAGCAGGCGCGGGAACCGCCGGCCTCGGTCTGCACATCAAACGCAGCCAGAAACGAAACACGGACAGGCCACACTAAATTAGCTAAGGAGACCCCATGGCATCGAAGAACCTTTTGCCCGTCGTCGCACTCTGCGGCGCGCTCGCAACCGGAACGCCTGTCGCCGCTTGGGCGACTCCCGTCATGGCAGACTCCTTACCAGCAGCCCTAAGCTCCGCACCAAATCCGTCGAGCGCCATTGCGTGCAAGCGTTTTTCGTTCGCACAGGCCGCAATCTCAACCTCGGGATGCCTTCGTCGTAATACGGACGGCTCGATAGTCGTGGATATCAATCGTTCGAACAAGGCAAACGGCTCCCAGGCGGGGTGCGCCGTCTGCACGTGGCGCTCGATTGTGCTCGATGCAGATGGCGATCCGTGCGATTTGGGGTTGCGCATCGATATCGCTTCGGTCGATGACTCGGCGAACGGAGCGAAGGTCGCCTTCGACGGTGCGTTTTTCGAGAAAGGAGGCGGTATATGTCTGGGCTGCGCCGCCGCGAATGCAGACGATGTGCAGCCCACCCTCTCATTCACGGCATCGCTGCGGCTGACCAAGGCGGGCACCGATGCCATCGCGGCGGGAGAAGCATCCCTGCTGTTCTACGCCGCCAGTACCGAAGACACAGACATTCATTTCGAGAAGCCGGCCGGATCGCTCAGCCTTACGCGCGGGACGGAGGCAGGCCCTATTGCGATCGATACCCACACGCTAGGCAGGCAACGCATTCTTGCCGACCCGGCGCTTCTCGAGATGGAGTGGAACGGATCCGGAGCCGTCGGGATTGTCCCCTCCGCGCTTGACGCCAAGACGCTCCCCTCAAACGACGAACCCATCAACGCAACCATACAAGAAGAGAGCACGGACAAAGAAGCAGGTGCGGGCGACACGCCGTCGCCGACAAACAGCGTCCCAGCTTCTTTCGAAGCACCGAATGAGCCCGCTACCGGTCCAAACGATCCCGAGCTCGCGGACAGTCTGGGGCTTGCTGATCCTCAGGAGATCGATGAAGGTAACTGCTGCGTGCTTGCCGCCCTCGACCACACAGAGGTCATCGACGCCGCGAGCATCGAAGTTGCCGCCGCCAATCAGCCCGTCCGCAAGTCGGCCATCATCGCATTTCCCGAATCCATCGAAGTCGTCTTTTTGCCATCGGGCGAGGTCGTGGCCCCAACACTGCTCACCTTGTTGGGCGCCAAGAATACTCGAAACGAAATTAAAAAGGTCACGGTTGTCGACCCTGCAACCACCGCTAAACTGCGTCTATACGCCGTTGCCCCAGACGGAGGCAAGACCTTGGAATTCGATGGCGACACACTTCTAGCCTGGCGCCGTCTGGACATTATGCAAGACGTCTCGTATCAGATCGAACTCGAAGGGTTTGATCGTGCCCGCGATGCCAATATCATCGCCGCGGCTATTGAATCCCCACAGCGGCTTATGACACTGCGCTTTGACTACTATCCCTATGTCCCGACAACCACCTGAGGCTTAAATGCTGCGCATCATTCCTAATACCACTTATATAACGTATTAGATGAGTCGCGATGTGCCTCGCATTTCGTTCTGCTACGATTGCCACGTTGGCATCAATACAGGAGGGCTCATGCCGGGCTTGGGAACAATCATCAACGTTGCGCTTTTAGTTGCGGGCGGTCTTTTGGGATTAGCGGGCGGCCGCTTCATTACACCGCGCATCCAAGACACGCTCATGAAAGCATCGGGGCTGTGCGTCCTGTTTATCGGCCTGGGCGGCACCATGCAAAAGATGCTCATCATCGATGGAAAGGCGCTAGCGACCACCGGTACCACCATGCTCATCGTCTCATTTGCGCTCGGTTCGCTCATCGGCGAAGCCATCAACTTGGAGGCCGCCATCGAGAACCTTGGCGAATGGCTCAAGCGCAAGACTGGCAGTGAGGGCGATAACGAGTTCACCAACGCTTTTGTCTCGACTTCACTCACCGTGTGCATCGGCGCCATGGCCATTGTGGGATCGATCCAGGACGGCCTGCTCGGCGACTGGTCAACGCTTGCCCTCAAGGGCGCACTGGACTGCATCATCGTCTGCACCATGACGGCCTCGCTTGGCCGCGGCTGCATCTTCTCCGCCCTGCCCGTCGCCGTGTTCCAGGGGACGATCACGTTGTTTGCCGGCGCGCTCTCCCCCATCATGACCACAGCAGCCCTCAACAGCCTTTCGCTCGTAGGCTCCATGCTCATCTTCTGCGTCGGCGTCAACCTCATCCGTCCTCAGACCTTCCGCACGGCCAATATGCTTCCCTCCGTCGTCATCGCCGTCATATACGCCCTCCTGTTCTAAATCTATCAACGCAGCGGTATCTCGAACATCTGTTTGATGCTGTGCTATGATATGAGGTCACCGTAGCTGCGTTCGAGAGGAGGAGCGGTGGCCGACCAGGACATCAAGATGCTCATCGAGCGCATTATGGCCGAGGCCCGGACCCATCAGTCCGCCCGCTTCTCAAACGAAACCTACGCAGACGAGCCGATTCTCAAAACCGGCCGACAGATGCAGAATTTCCTCCCCGACCAGTACCGTAAAATGCGCGAGATATCGCGCTGGCAGGATGACCCCAAGGGCGGTGCGGGCCGCTGGCTTTCGGAAGCCGAGCTTTTTTACCGCCAGGGCCTGCTGATGGCCGACTTTGAGGACGACTGTCCCTACAACGGCACCTTTAAGTCGTACTTTCCCACCTACAACGCCATGAGCGACCGGCAACTGCGCGGCTACTTTACCTGGCGTGCCCAAGTGCGCCGCGGAACCGTCGAGGAAACGTCTACGTCCTTTGCCTTTCTGTATCTCTATGAGCTGATCTGCGGCATTGGCGTAGATAATCCACTCGATGGTTTTAACAAGATCAAGGCTTTTTGGGATGTCTATCGCGCCTTCGAGCCCGGCATCGACCGGTTTGCGCGCGTGTGGCTGCAAGATTACGCCGTGTTCCACGGGCTCGACCCCAAGCTGCTTCGCGACTCTAAAACCGTCATGTTCGATAACGCCCTTATCGAACTGCGGCGCGCGGCACGAGACCTTGTACCGGCACCGTCCGGCCAGACCCCTAAGCGTCGCAAAACCTCCGAGCCCACGCTCCCCCTTCCGCCCGATGAGGTGCGCGAGGAGCGACTCATGGCCGCCATCAACGCCCTCTCCACGTACAACCTAAGTAGCTCGCGGCTCGACCGCAGCCACCACCGTGATCTGCGCCACGTGGCGTGCGCCGTGTATGTCCGCATGGCGCGCTACTATGACACGCACCGAAAGACCGGCATCGTGGCAAGTTTATTTGGGGAGGAGACGGCCATGCCCTACACCATGTTTGCCTCGGCCGTATTCTTTGCGCCCGAGCGCCACGAGGACTGCGAATACCGTCTGGACCCCATCCATATCTACCGTTGCCAAAACGGCTTTTGGGAATGCATGCGTATCCACGGTAGTAGGCAAAAGAGCAGCAAACTTGGCGAGATGATGCGCGCCTGCGACCAACGCCTGCGCCTGGCGCTGGACCCTGCCCATCCCCTTAAGGAAGAAAAGGTCCCCAAATATCTGGCCAAGATTATCGATGACGAGATTGTGGCATGGCTTTCGTGGGACGCCGCACACCAGCCCGTCAAGATCGATATCGATCTGAGTCAGCTGGGGCATATTCGGAGCGCCGCCGCACAAACGCGCGAGGCGCTTTTGATTGACGAGGAACGCGAGGACGGCGCGCCTGTGGAAGTCGAGGCGACGCTTATCGAGCAACCGAACACCGAGTCTGCGCCCGACATGACTGCCGAACCTGGCGAGATGACCATACGGCAAGACGAACCCGACGAGCCGACCGTCTCCACCGAAGAGTTTGGCGTCGTGGCACCGCTCCTCGTGTCTGCGCCCGCACCCGTAACGCCCGCGCCCATCGAAGCTGCGAACAAACTCGCGCCCGCCGCAGATGCCTTCCTTCGCGCACTGCTCGAGCAAAACGTAGCGCAAGTGACATCGGCAGTGGCGCACTCGGGGCAGAGCGAGGACATGCTCGTCGATACTATCAACGAGTCGCTCTTTGACCTGGTGGGCGACACCGTAATTGAATTTAGCGCGGCAGGGCCGCAGATTATCGAGGACTACGAAGCAGACGTGAGAGGATACCTAGACCATGAGTGATACCGCATCCGCAGCGCCCCGCGTGCCCAAGCGCGTCGCTGCCGTTATTCTCAACTCGCTCAAGGGCGGCGTGGTCCCGCGCATCGGCCTTCCCTATATCACCGTAGGGCGCGAGGTCGAGATCCGCGCCCTACTCACCGACTTGAACCTCATCGCCGATGGCGGCGCGAGCTTCCGCTTTCTAGTCGGTCGCTACGGCGCCGGCAAGAGCTTTTTGCTCCAGACCATCCGCACGCACGCCATGGGCGAGGGATTCGTCGTCGCCGATGCCGACCTATCCCCCGAGCGCCGCCTACAGGGCGGCCAGGGACAGGGCCTTGCCACCTACCGCGAGCTCATCCGCAATATATCGACCAAGACGCGCCCCGAGGGCGGCGCGCTCAACCTTATCCTGGATCGCTGGGTCGCCTCGTGTGCCGATGCCGACGAGTCTGCCGTTAATGCCCAACTGGCCCCGCTCGAAGAGATGGTCCACGGCTTTGACTTTGTCCGCATGCTCCGCCGTTATCGCACGGCCGTCTCGGAGGGTGACGAAGAAGCTATGAGTCGCGTGACCAAATGGATTCGCGGCGAGTACCGCACCAAGAGCGAGGCGCGCGCCGAACTGGGATCCTCAACCATCATCAGCGATGACGACTGGTACGACTACGTTAAGCTCATTGCGCGCTTTTTGGTCTGCAGCGGCTACAAGGGCATGCTGGTGCTCATCGACGAGCTCGTGAATCTGTACAAGATTCCCAACGCGATCACGCGCCAATATAACTACGAGAAGATCCTGACCATGTACAACGACACGCTCCAGGGCAAGGCACAGTACCTGGGCGTGATCATGGGCGGCACGCCGACCTCTATCGAGGACCGCCGCCGCGGCGTCTTTTCCTACGAGGCCCTTCGGAGCCGTCTCGCTCAGGGCCGTTTTGCGCGCAATGACCTCAAAGACATGCTCGCGCCCATCATCCGCCTGCAGCCGCTCACCTACGAGGAGCTGCTGGTGCTCATCGAAAAGCTCATGCAGATCCATGCCGGCTACTTTGGCTGGACGCCCACGCTTACCGAGAACGACTTGGTGGACTTCCTCAAGATTGAGTTTGGCCGCGTGGGGGCAGACACGCACCTGACGCCCCGCGAGGTCATCCGCGACTTTATCGAGCTGCTCGATATCCTATGTCAAAACCCCGATGCTAACGTGGCCGAGTTGCTGCAAGGCGTCGGTGGCGACGCGCTGGTGCCGGCAGCCGCAACAGACGACACCGACACCGCAGACGATGACCGCAGCTTCGCCGAATTCACCATTTAACCTGCCAAAAAGGGACAGGTTTATTTTGGCAGGTTTTATCTGGGCAAACGCCGATGTTGCAATTCGACGACCCATTGCCCGTTGCGTTTGATAGCCCGTTGTTGAAAGGAGGCCCCGTGAACGCCTTTGACCGCTATGCCCCGTTTATCCAAGACTTCATCTACTCCCACGATTGGGAGAGCTTGCGCTCCATCCAGGTTGCGGCGGCAGATGCCATCTTCAACACGCAAGACAATGTGCTCCTGACGGCATCCACGGCATCTGGCAAAACTGAGGCGGCCTTCTTTCCCATCCTGACCGAGTTTTGGGAGAACCCGCCCGCAAGCGTGGGCGCCCTCTACATTGGCCCCCTCAAGGCGCTCATCAACGACCAATTCGTCCGCCTCAACGACCTGTGCGAAGAAGCCGATATCCCCGTCTGGCACTGGCATGGCGATGTCTCACAGTCGCACAAGGCAAAGCTCATCAAAAAACCGAGCGGCATCTTGCAGATTACGCCCGAGTCACTCGAAGCGCTCTTAATCCATAAGCACATGGCAATCCCGCGTATGTTTTGTGACCTGCGCTATGTGGTCATCGACGAGGTTCACTCGCTCATGCGCGGTGACCGCGGCGGGCAGACGCTCTGCCTTATCGAACGCCTCTCGCGCATGGCGGGCGTGCGGCCCCGCCGCATTGGCCTTTCGGCCACCATCGGCGATCCCGAGCGCACGGGTGCCTTCCTGTCGCAGGGGACGGGACGCGACTGCGTCATCCCCCGCTTTGAGGAGCCGCGCCGCGTTTGGCGTATCTCCATGGAGCACTTCTACAACTCGGGTCCCCAGGCGCAGCAACGAGGATTCACGAGCACAGGTCCGCAGGAAGCTGAGGTGCTCGCATGCGAGCGCATTGAGGCGGCACCACCCGCGGCGCTGCCCGCATCCGGACAAGACATGCGCCATAGCGGACAACTCACACAGGAGGAACGCCGCCAACGTCGCGAGCAGGCACGGGGCAAGGCTGCCCCCAAGGACCGTCGCACTTCCTCAGCCCCCGAGGGCAAAGTCGACATTCCGCAGGCAACCGAACAGGCACTGCTCAACCCCACCGACACCGCACCCGACAACGCCGATCCCGGCATGGGCTACATCTTTGAACATACCCGCGGCCGCAAGTGCCTGGTCTTTGCCAACTCGCGCGAGGAGGCAGAGGCCGTGTGCTCCATGTTGCGCAGCTACTGTGAAAACCGGCACGAGCCAGACCGCTTTCTAATCCATCACGGCAACCTCTCGGCATCGCTACGCGAGACCGCCGAGGAGCTCATGCGCGACGAGGAACAGGCACAGACAACCGTCACCACCTCCACGCTGGAGCTCGGTATTGATATCGGCCGTCTGGAGCGTGCCTTCCAGATCGACGCGCCGTTTACCGTCAGCTCCTTTTTGCAGCGTATGGGGCGCACGGGCCGCCGCGATCTTCCACCCGAGATGTGGTTTGTCATGCGCGAGGAGGAGCCCGAGCCGCGCACGATGATGCCCGAAACGATACCTTGGAAGCTCCTGCAGGGCATCGCGCTCGTACAACTCTATCGCGAGGAAAAGTGGGTCGAGCCACCCGAGCTCGATCGTCTCCCCTACAGCCTGCTCTATCACCAGACTATGTCGACCCTCGCCAGCACCGGCGAGCTCACGCCGGCCGAACTTGCCCAGCGCGTGCTCACGCTCAGCTATTTCCACCGTGTCTCGGCAGACGATTACCGTGTGCTGCTACGTCACCTCATTAAGATCGACCATATCCAGGTCACCGAAGGTGGCGGGCTCATCGTGGGTCTCGCGGGCGAGCGCATCATCAACAACTTTAAGTTCTACGCCGTGTTCCAGGAAAACGAGGAGTTTACCGTCCGGAGCGAATCGGCCGAGCTGGGCACGATCGTTAATCCGCCCCCGCCCGGTGAGCGCATCGCCATCGCCGGACACTGCTGGATTGTCGAGGAAGTGGACTGGAAGCGTCATACCGTCTTTGCCACGCAGGTCAAGGGCCGTGTGCCGGCCTACTTTGGCGACTGCCCCGGCGACATCAATACACACGTACTCGAGCGCATGCGCAAGGCGCTCAACGAGCACGCGGCATATCCGTACCTCATGGGCAACGCACGGGCTCGCTTGGCGCAGGCTCGTCATACCGCCGAGATTTCGGGCGCGGGAACTAAGCCGCTCATCAATCTGGGTGGCGACACCTGGGTGCTCTTCCCCTGGTTGGGCAGCTACGCCTTCCTAGCACTCGAGCGCATGCTTAAAATCAAATGCGCCGCTGAGCTGGGCCTTCGCGGACTCGACCCGTCACGCCCGTACTTTATGCAGTTTAAGATGAAGGCCGACGAGGAGACGTTCTTTGAGGTGCTCGCCGCCGAGGCCGAAAAGGACTTCGATCCCATCGAGCTCGTCTATCCTGGCGAGGTGCCTTACTTTGACCGCTACGACGAGTTTGTTCCCGAAGAGCTCGTGCGCAAGGGCTTTGCCGAAGGCGTGCTCGACATAGAGGGCATGAAGCAGCGCGTTCACGGCTGGCGCGACCACGCCTAAGACCAGTCTTTTTTGGGACGGGGAGACTTACTTGTCGTGAAGGACGGTGCCGAGGAAGTCGGTGTCGAAGGGCACGGCTTCGGCAAAGGCGTAGTCGCCGTCGCTGGCGATGAGCAGGTAGTTTTCCTCGCCGCTGAACTTCGCATCGCCACATGGGACCACCCAGGCGTGGACGAATACCTCGAGTGCCGTGGCAGCGCAGTCGCGAAGGAACGTCACATCGCTCCCCTCGTTTGCGCTCACGATATTGGCCACGTAGATACCCCCCGGGGTTCAGGCTGCCCCGCACCAGGCGCAGCGCCTCAACGGTCGCCAGCTCGCGCACGGGCTCGGCACCGCCAAAGTAATCGCTCACGACCACGTCATAGCGACGATGGCCCACGCTCGTCACACCCAGATACGAGCGAGCCTCAGCGGTAATCACCCGCAGGCGATCGCCCACCGCGTGCTCCAGTTCATCCAGATAGAACCAACGGCGCGCCAAGCGCGTTATCTCTCCGTCATACTCGATGACGTCCATGCGCAGGACCTTGTGCGACATCAGCGCAAATTTGGGATAGGCAAACCCGCCGCCACCTAGCATAAGCATACGGTTGATACCGTGACCATAAGCGTCGCGCATCGCATCCTCGGCCTCAAACACGTCGTCAAACGCGCGATAGTACGCAAAGACGGGCTCCGCCCAGCGCTCGCCAACGTAACTCGCGCTTTGGTAGACGCTGCCTTGCACCAATACGCGAACTTCGTCGCCGCCCTCATCGTGCACGCGCTTCACACGTGCCAGCCCATTGCGGGTCCTCGCGACCTGCAGACAGGCAGCACGAACAGCGACAGCGGCCGCACCAAGCGCCGCGGCTCCCAGAGCAACGCCGGCAACGACGCCGGCAGAAACACTCGGCTTGTTCATCTAGAGCTCCTTTTGCAGATAAAGGCCATGGTCATAAAATCCAAGATGGCGATAGTACTCGCGCGTACCGATCGCGCTGATCACGTTGATGTACGTATAGCCAGCGTCCCGAGCTATCTGGCACGCACGCTCCACGAGCAAACGTCCCAATCCATGGTGCTGCGCTGCCTGGCCCTGATCGCCCACACGTGCCGCCATACCATAAACGTGCACCTCACGAATCATCGCCTCGTCCGGCATCGTCGGCAGCTCGTCCGCATGTGCGGCAACAAAAGCGCGATCGGGCAGCGACAACCGCAAAAAGCCCGCGATCTTGCCCCGCGGCGTCACCCACTGCAAAAAGCGCTCGTAAGTCACCGGCGTCTCGTACGCTACTTCCTCATCAAGAGATAGCTTATCCAAGTCGGCACCCGCCGTGCTGATCTCGCGATAGCGAATCTCACGCACCGTCGCACCGTCACCCCGAGCAGCCAGGCGGTTCTCGACGAGCTGACGCAGGTTGGGCTTCTTGTTGCCCACCATGATGTCATCGGAACTAAAGTCGCGAATCATGCGGCTAATGCGGCAGAACGCCGGCGTCACCACGATGTCGTCGGCCAATACATCGAGCAGCTCTTCCTCGGTATAGGGGCGCCACTCGCCACGCTCGTAACAACCCACCAGGCGCGAACCCTCGATGAGCGCACACGGGTAGACCTTGACCTCGTCGGGCATAAAGGCCCCTTCGGCCATAAAGCGCTCGTAGTCGCGCTTGTCCCCCTCAGGCGTGGCGCCCAGCAAGTTGAGCATAAAATGCGCGTGGATTTTAAAGCCAAACAGGCGCGCGAGCGAAAACGCCCGCTCGATCTGCGCCACCGAAATGCGACGTTCGTTGATATCGAGCAAATGCTGGTCGAGGCTCTGGATACCCATCTGAATCTTGGTGCAGCCCAGGCGGCGGATGAGTGTGAGCGCCTGCGGTGTCACAGCATCGGGGCGCGTCTCGATAACGAGCCCCACCACGCGATGCTTCGCCGTCTCGTTGATGCGCTGCTGCCGCTCGAGTTCCTCCATCGTGGCGGTCTGCCACTCGGCAACCTCGCCCCACGGCGTGCCAGGGCCGTACAGACGACGCACCGCGCGGTTGTAGCCGCCCACAGCAACATCCACGTGCTCTTGCTCGTCGGCAACACCGCTCGCAAGCTCGGCCTCGTCGGTCGCAATGCCGGCAGCCCGATAGCGCTCGCGGCGCTCTGTTACCACCGGCGGCAGGGCATCGGCGGGAGCATCATCGAGCAGGCGCCCTGCCTCGGCACGGCTGATGCCCGGACGCGCCAACATGGGGTTTGCCGCCACGCCGGCGACGGCATCGTCATTGAGCGCACGGAAGAGCTCCGACATAAACCATGCCTGATACCCTTGCGGATAGTCGCTCCAGGTACCACCGAGCACGATGAGCTCTATCTTGTCGGTCGCATGCCCCATCTGCGAAAGCGCGGTCAGACGAGCGCTCACCTGCAGATACGGATCGAAGCAGTTTTGCTCCGCACGGGCACACGCCGGCTCAGCGTGCAGATAGCTCTTGGGCATGCGCAGATCGTTGGGACAAAATAGGCAATCGCCCGAGCATGGCCAGGGCTTGGTGATAACGGTAATGGTCGCCACGCCCGAAGCCGTGCGGCGCGGCTTCATGCGCAGCACCTGCAGCAGTTGGCGTTCCAGATCGGAATCGACATTCCACGCAGCCCACCGAGCCGGCTCCTCACGTTTAACCCGCTGGTAGAACGGCAGCAGACGGCGCTTGGCCAAATCGCGTTTGTCGGCACCCTCACGGCGCGCCTCGGCATGTATCAGTTTGACGAGCGCCTTGTCGTCCACGGTCTCACCGCGACGCAGAGCCTCGAGTATGTTCAAGATAATCTGTTCCATGCCCCCATTGTAAAGGCAAAGGCGCCGGAGCCGTGACGGGCTCCGGCGCCTCCATCAAAGAGCGTGCCTATATGTACCGATCTCCGAAAACCTCATGTCACTCCGGATCAAACGACATGTCGCCCGAACCGACCTTAAAACGATACGTGGCTGACTTATCACCGTTGTCGAATTCAAGATTCAATATGGTCTCGCCATCGTAGCCAAGCGGAAGGAAATCGCTCTCGAAGTCACCACTGCCCACGGTGAGGCTCGCCTTAAAGCCCGTAGAGTTTGGAACCGTTATCTCCACATCGCCCGAGTCCACGCTTACGTCCATCGACTTCGCGGGGGCCTGGTAGAGCTCGAACGTCACATCGCCCGAACCGACCTCAGCACTGAGCGCATCAGTCACGCTGCCTGTAAACTCTACATCTCCCGCACCCAGGAAAAGGTCAAAACCATCACAGATGACACCGGCAATCTGCAAATCACCCGAGCCCACGTGCGCGTTGATCCCCTTCAGATGTTCGGCAACACGGCGCGGCAGCTCAACCGTAACCGAGCGATCGATTGCCTTACCGTCATCACTTCCAAACTGGGAAACCTTAAGCGTCGAGTCCTCGACGGATGCGATGTTTTGCGCCGCGGCCTTGGAGGCATCCATACCCTTGGCAACGCGCCCCCGCTCGATAACGCGAGCCTTGTTGCCATCAACAACCTTGACGTCCACCGAACCCGCATTGATATCGAAATCGAGGTAGCGGAACATATCGGCATCAAAAGTCGTACTCGAAAGCTGCTGAGGCTGAGCGGAATAGCCGCCGCCATCGTTCATAAAATCGTCATCGTCAACCACATCGTCCCTACCGGACAGGCCGGATACAACATCGTCGAGATCCCACGGGCCATCAAAATGAATCAATGTCCGCGAAACGCCAAATACAAGCCCAACAATGAGCACGAACGCTCCGATGCCAACGCTCAAGCGTACCTTGGATTCATGCGAAAGCTTCATCATTCATCACCCTCTTTGGCGATCGGGCCAGCGGTAGTCGCGGTAGCCACGCCAGCATCAACCGCAGCGGAAGCATCCTGCACCTGAGTCCTAGCCGTCACCGGTGCCGAACCAACCTGAATATCCCCGCGCGCCCAATCACCATCGAGTGCACGCGCCACCCAGTGATAGATGGGAATCGTAAAGAAGATCAGCGCGGCAAAGGGGCCGGCACCAAACGGGAACATCAGCAAAAAGAACAGCAGCCAACACACAGCCCAATACGGGAACGACTGGAACGGGCCCTTCACCGGAGTCGAGCCAACCGCACCGCCACTCGTCGCCTGCGCCGTAGCGGCATTGGCGGCCTGTGCACTCCAGCTTGCCGCTTGCGCCGCCTTGGCCGCAGCATCACTCGCCTGCGTTGCCGCCTCGGTAGCGCGTGCCGCCGCCTCGTGGGTACGGGCACGCTCCGCCGCCTCGGCCTCGCGCTGACGGGCGCGGTCCTCGTTCTCAAACTCGATATCGTCCTCGATCTCATCGCTCGGATTGAGCAGCTCATCCAGACTCACACCATAGAGCTTGGCGAGCGAAATCAGGTTCTCGGTATCGGGCGAGCTCTCCGCGCGCTCCCATTTGCTGACCGCTTGGCGCGACAGTCCCAGCTTTCGTGCCAGCCCTTCTTGACTAAAGCCTTTGCTGCGGCGAAGGTCGGCGAGCCGCTGCGCAGTTTCTACATTCATGGTTCCTCCTATGTGATGCCAGCCGTGCCGCCGGACCGTTTTTGTTCTTAAGGCGCCTTGCACAGTTAAAAATCTATCCGCCACCGCCAAAAGCACGCCACCTATTCTAGTGAGATTTTTGACAACCGGCGGTTGCGAGTGCATATGAGCTGCGGAAATGTGTCCAAACAAAGCAATGACCCGTAGCTTGGTTGTCCCCGTTGCGGCGTTAACGGTAGTATGGTCGTACTGTTTATTCCGCACCGCCAACGAAGGGAGTTCCGCGCCGTGAACCGCGATTTCGCCTCGTCGCTCATCCAGCTCAACAACACGTTCTATCGCGAGCACTCCGCCTCCTTCTCCGATACGCGCCAGGCCCCGTGGCCCGGCTGGGTGCGCACCATGGACATCGCGCTCGAACAGCTCGATGTCGCCACGATTGAGCATCCCGTCCGCGTCTTCGATCTTGCCTGCGGCAATATGCGATTCGAGAACTTTGCCGCCGGCGGCGCACTTGCCGCCAAGGGCGTCGACGGCGCAAACCCCTCGGCAGATGCCAGCTGCCCGTTTGAGTTCTACGGCGTCGACTCGTGCCAAGACCTGGCCATCGATGCACATGGCCACGCGCTGCGCATTCCCAACCTGCACTTCCAGGAACTCGATGTGCTCGATGCCCTCATGAAGCTCAACCCCGCCGAGACACCCGATGTGCTTTTCGACGCCCCGCTCGCCGAAATATCGGTCTGTTTTGGCTTTATGCACCACGTGCCGTCATGCGAGTACCGCGTACGCGTGCTCGACGCCCTGGTGCGTCAGACACGCCCGGGCGGCATCATCGCCATCAGCTTTTGGGAGTTTATGAACGACGAGCGCATGGCGCGCAAGGCCGTTCGAGCCGAAGCCCGCGCCGAGCTCACCCCACCGTTTGAGGGTTACGATTCCGCGCAGTTTGAAGCCGGCGACCACCTCATTGGCTGGCAAAACGACCGCCACGCCTACCGCTATTGCCATCACTTTGACGATCAGCAGATCACCGATCTGGTGCGTGGCGTCCGTACGTTCTACAAGAGCGGCGAGGTCCCCGTGCGCGAGCTTGAGCGCTTCCATGCCGACGGTCGCAGCGGCGATCTCAACCGCTATGTGATTCTCAAGCGCCTGTAGGCATCGACAACTCGCCGCCGAGCCGCATCGCATCTTTTGGGCAAGCTATGCCCGCCCTTTTCAACCCATTGACGGAACGCGTAGCTATGCGTTCCATACTTATGACCAAGGAGCCTCATGGGAGCCGTTCACGTTCGCACCCCTAAGAACTTTGTGCTCGAGGAGCGCCTGGAGCGCTACGCCAATGCGATTGAGACGAACCCCGAGGCCTATGTCGGAGATTGGCGCGCGGCTTGCGCGCCAGTTGGCAGCAAGCCTTTCGAACACCTGCACCTGGATCTTGGCTGCGGCAAGGGAACCTACCTTGTAGAGCGCGCGGTCAACGAGCCAAACACGCTCTTTATCGGTATGGACCAGGAGCCCATCTGCATCGCCTATGCCGCGCAGAAAATCTGCGAGCAGGAACTGACCAACGCACTCGTCCTGCCCCGAGGCGCTGCATCGCTGCCGCAGCTGTTTGCCGCAGGCGAGCTCGATGCCATCACCATCAACTTTCCCACGCCGCAGCCCAAGGCCAAATACGCCAAAAAACGACTCGTCCATGTCGACCATTTGATGCTCTACCGCCCGCTCTTTGCAGCCGGCGCCACCGTCACGCTGCGCACCGACAGCAAGCCACTACGCGACTACGCCCTGGGGCAGTTTGCCGCGGCCGGCTACGACACGCTGTGGGCAAGTGACGACGTCCGTCGCGACCATCCCGAGCACCCCGAGACCGAATACGAGCAGCGCACCCGCGATATGGGTGCCGTCGTCTATGGCATTTGCGCCACACCCGGCGCGCAGCCCACCGACGAACAGCTCACAGCGGGTCGCATGCAGGAGCAAAGTCTTGCCTGCTACCTGCCCGATAACCTCGATGAGCTCACCTATGTGCCTCTGGGCATGGAAGAAGCCGTCGAGAACTTTAGAAACCGCGCCCGCAAGGGCAAGAAGCGCTTACCGCAGGAGTCCTAGGGGCTTCTGATGGTCGCGGCATCGGCAGACAAGCGCAAATAAGCGCCAGCGAACGATCCTCAGACCTAAGTGAGTAGACTTTTTAGCAATAGCCAAGCACAACCCGCATAGCGAAAACTAAAACCGCAGGTAGAGCCCTTGCGCAAAAGCCATGTGCTCGCGATATTGCAAAAAGTCTACTCACTTAGCTGGCAACTGCACCAAACGGCTGGGCAGAACGCCCATTTCCTGCATTTTCTCGCGCGCTGGCACCCCGCGCCGCCGCTACGCCATAATAGTTGGCGGACAATCGCGAGAGAAAGCAAACACATGGCACAGACCACGACAGATACCGCCGCCAGCACCGTCTCCGGCGCCGGCGCCGCCAGCTCATTCTCGGGCGGCACGGGAACCGAGGCAGAGTTCGGTTCGCTCGGCGCGCTCTCCCCCACCTGGTGGGAGCCCGAGGACGGCAGCGAGCCCGAACCATGGCTCACGCCCGATCAAGCCTTCGAACGCTTCTTTGAATGGACGAGCAATCGCGGCATTGAGCTGTGGGATCACCAGGAAGAAGCCCTCATGGATCTGGCTGCCGGCGATCACGTCATTTTAGGCACACCGACCGGATCGGGTAAATCTCTCGTCGCGCTGGGCATGCTCTTTATGGGCATGGCGCAGGGCAAACGTTGCTATTACACGGCCCCCATCAAGGCCTTGGTCAGCGAAAAGTTCTTCGACCTGGTACAGGTGCTCGGCCGCGATAACGTAGGCATGATCACCGGCGACACGCATATCAACACCAAGGCGCCCGTCATCTGCTGCACGGCAGAGATCCTTGCCAACGATGCACTGCGTGAGGGCGAGGACGCCGACGTGGGCTGCGTGGCCATGGACGAGTTCCACTACTTTGCCGACCCCGATCGCGGCTGGGCCTGGCAGGTGCCGCTGCTCACCCTGCCCCACACGCAATTCATGCTCATGAGCGCCACGCTCGGCGATGTCACCGCGATCGCCGCCTCGCTCGAGGAACACACCGGCGCTACCTGCGACTTGGTCGTCGATGCCCCACGCCCCGTGCCGCTGAGCTACGACTACGTGACGACCTCGCTTGAGGGCACCGTCGAGCTCGCAATGCGCCGCGGCGAGGCCCCGCTCTACATCGTGCACTTTAGCCAGGACGCCGCACTTGCGACGGCGCAATCCCTCGCCAACTTTGGTATTGCCAGCAAGGAGCAGCGCGAGGCCATCAAGGAGGCGGCCAAGGGCACGAGCTTCTCGACGGCCTTCGGCAAGATCCTCAAGCGCTTGCTCGGCTGCGGCGTCGGCGTGCACCATGCTGGCATGTTGCCGCGCTATCGCCTGCTGGTCGAGCGCTTGGCGCAGCAGGGCCTGCTGCCCGTCATCTGCGGTACCGATACGCTCGGCGTCGGCATCAACGTACCCATCCATACCGTGGTGCTCACCGCGCTCACCAAGTTCGACGGCTACAAGATGCGTCGCCTGCGCGCCCGTGAGTTTCATCAGATCGCTGGTCGCGCCGGTCGCTCGGGCTTCGATACCGAGGGCATGGTGATCGCCGAGGCACCCGAGCACGAGATCGAGAATGCCAAGCTTATGGCCAAGGCGGGCGACGATCCCAAAAAGCTCCGCAAGATTAAAAAGAAGAAGGCCCCCGAGGGCTTTGTCACCTGGAACAAGCAGACCTTTGAGCGCCTGTTCGAGACGCAGCCCGAAACACTCAAGCCGCGCCTTCGCATCACACACTCCATGGTGATTAGCGTGGTCGAGCAGGGCGGCGACGCTCGCGCCCGCGTGCACGACCTCATAGAGACAAGCCTGCAAACGCCCGAGGAAAAGGCGAAGCTCGAGGTTCGTGCCGACGAGATCTTCGCCACGCTCATCGACTCCGGCGTCGTCGTGCGCACCGAGGTGCCGCCCGCACCCGACACCCCGACTGACGCCGCACCAGACATCGACTATGCGCTGACGGTCGATCTGCCCGAGGACTTCGCGCTCGATCAGCCGCTCTCGCCGTTCTTACTTGCCGCATTGGAGCTGCTCGATCCCGAGAGCGAGACCTATACCATGGATCTGATCTCAATGGTCGAGGCAACGCTCGAGGATCCCAAGCAGGTGCTGCGCGCACAGGAGCGCGCCGCACGCGATCGCGCTATGGCCGAGATGAAAGCCGACGGCATTGAATATGAGGAGCGTCTGGAGCGCATTCAAGACGTCACGTATGAAAAGCCGCTCGAGGATTTGCTCGACGCCGCCTTTGACAAGTACTGCCAGGAAGTGCCCTGGGCCAACGACTATCAGCTCTCTCCCAAGAGCGTCCTGCGCGATATGCTCGAAAGCGCGAGCGATTTTAAGGGCTACATTCAAAAGCTCGGCATCGCCCGCTCCGAGGGCATTTTGCTGCGCTACCTGGCAGAGGCCTATCGTTCGCTCGACCGCACCGTGCCCATCGAGAAGCGCGACGAACGCCTGCGCGACATTATCTCGTGGCTGGGCTTTGTGGTGCGCTCGGTGGACTCGAGCCTGGTAGACGAGTGGGAGAACGCCGGCAACCCGGCAGCCCTCGATGCCGCACCGCCACAGGGCATCGACGAGGTCGTGGCGGACCGCCGAGGCTGCACGTTGCTGGTGCGCAACGCACTCTTCCGCCGCGTGACCCTTGCCGCTCGCGAGCACGTTCGCGACCTGGGCGAGCTCGACGACGACTGGGGCATGAGCGAGATCCGCTGGCAAAAAGCACTCGACGCTTACCACGAGCAGCACGAGGAAATCCTCACCAACGGCGACGCCCGCAGCGCCGCGATGTTTTCCATTGACGAGTCCGACGAGAAGACCGCGCACGTATGGCACGTGCACCAGATCTTTGCCGACGAGGATGGCGACCACGATTTTGGCATCATGGGCGATGTCGATCTGGACGCCACGCAAGACGGCGGCGAGGTCATCTTCAAAAACTACCGCGTCGGCTTTATCGAGGACCTGCTCGAGGACTAGCCGAACATACTGGAACGAAACGAAGCGGGGCCGTTGGCAATATCGCCAGCGGCCCCGCTTTTGCACGATCCGCTATGCCCTACTCGGCATCCTCGACCTCATACGAATCCGCCTCGGCCGGCTTATCGTTTGTCTCTGACGCAGCCCCGCGCGCCTCGTCAAACGCCGCCTTCATGGTCTTGTTGCCCCACGTGAGCTTGCGAATGGTAAGATCGTCGGCTTTCTTGTTGGCTAGGCGCAGATTGTTCTCGGAGGACAGCAACGCCTCCTTGGTTTTCTGTAGATGGCTAATCGTCTTGTCGATCTCATCAATCGCCGTTTGGAACTTGCGGCTCGCGATCTCGTAGTTGCGACCGAAATCATTCTTGAACTTTTCCATCTTGGCTTCGAAGTTCGTGACGTCGATATTCTGCTGTTTGTACTCCGCCAGCTCCTGCTTATAGCGAAGCGAACCCATGGCGGCGTTGCGCAGCAGCGTGATCATGGGAATGAAGAACTGCGGGCGGATTACGTACATCTTCTCGTAGCGATAGCTCACGTCCACGATGCCGGCGTTGTAAAGCTCGCTCTCGGGCTCGAGCAGCGTGCAGAGCACCGCGTACTCACAGCCTTTCTGGCGACGATCGTGATCGAGTTTCTTAAAGAAGTCCTCGTTTTTATGCTTGGTCGCAGTCTCGTCGTTCTCGTTTTTCATCTCGAACATAATCGAAATGACCTCGTTGCCGCTCGCATCGCACTCGCGGAAGATAAAGTCGCCCTTGGTACCCTCGGACGCATCGTTATCTTTCTCGAAGTACGCGTTGGGAAACGCCGTCATGCGCAGACGGTTGAACTCAGTCTCGCAGTGCTGCTCGAGCGACTCGCCCACCATCTTGGTGGACAGGCGGACCTTCATGTCCTTAAGGCGCTCAATCTCTTCATCCTTGTAGCGAATCAGGTCATCGCTCGCGCGCTTGGCCTGCGCGAGCTCGAGCTCGTGTGCCGCCTTGGCTTGCTCCTCGCGAGAATCGCGCACCGCCAGCTCGCTCGTCAGCTTGGCACGTGCCTCATCGCGCTCTCGTTCCGCCGCGGCGACCGCCTCCGACAGGTTCATTTTTGCCTTCAGCTCCTGCTCGCGCAGCTGCGCACGCAGGCCCTCGGCCTCCTGCTCAGACTGAGCCTTTGCGGCGGAAAACTTCTCCTGTACCGTCGCACGGTAGTCAGCAAGTGCGCGCTCGGCCTCGCTGCGAGCGGCATCGAGCTCACGCTGCGACTCGGCCGCAGCAGCGGCAAGCGCCATCTCCTGGGCCCTGTCCGCCGCGGCAAGTCTGGCCTGCAGCTCGGCAATCTGCGCATCGCGTGTGGCTAAATCGTTTTGAGCGGCATTGCGCGCCGAAGCCTCGGCAAGCTTGGCTTCGTCATCCTTGCGTCCCAGCTGCGCACGCAAATTGTCGATCTCGCGCTGAAGCTCGGCATTCTCCTTTTGAGCGTCGGCACGGGCCTCAACCGCCGCGCGCTGGCTTGCGCTCTCGCGCTCTGCGGCAGCGCCCTCGAGCTTGGCGCGCAGCTCGTAAAGCTCGGCATCGCGCTTGGCAACCTCTTGTGCCAGCTGTTGAGCTGCAGCGTTCTTCTGCTCGGTAAGTTGAGCGTTGCGCTGAGACTCTGCCTTTTGCAAGGCAGCCGTCGAAAGCGAGCGCTCAAGCTCCAGCGCCTGCTCGCCCTCACGCTGGACTGCCTTCACACGCTCATCCAGGTCGCGCGAAAACTCGGCATTGCGCACTTGTTTGACAATCTCCGCATAGCCGGACGCATCGACCTTAAAAACTTCGCCACAATGCGGGCACTTGATCTCGTTCATAGCAGCTCCTCGATGGACGCAAATTTCAACCGCCTACACTCTACCGCGCCGCACGGACAAAAAAGGCGCCGCTGCCATAATGGCAACGGCGCCAGAACCACCGCAAAGGGGACAGGCACCTTTGTGGTGGTTTGTGCGGTGGTTCGAGAATTACAGTCCAAAAAAACCGAGAATCTGGTCACGGCTTACGGGCTTGTAATCGTTGGCGTCGAGGCCGACATCGTAACGAAAGATGGGGCGCTCGCGGTCGCGATTGCGCGCGTTGGTGCGGTCTCCTCTGCTGTGGATATGCCCGTGCAGCATGATGGCGCCGCGCGCCTTGCCATTCCAACTGAGCATGGGGTAATGGCTCATCACCAGGCGATGACCCTTGGCATAGCCGGGAGCAATCTCCAGGTAATCGCGCACGTCTTCCCAAATCTGCGGTGCGTCGGGATCTTCCCAGTCGCCGTCATGGTTGCCACGGATAAGCGTCACATTCTTGCATTCGATACGCTCGCGCAGGCGCACAGCATCCGCCAGGGGCAAACGATAGGTAAAGTCACCCAGAATATGGAGGCGATCATCCGCAGCCACGCACTCATTGATGGCATCGATGACCTTGCGATTCATCTCCTCGACCGAGCCAAACGGCCGGTCCATGTCGTGCAAGATATTCGTATCGCCCAAGTGCAGGTCGGCGGTAAACCACATCATCGTCTCTGTCCTCATTTCGCAACGCATCAAACTCGTGCTAAGTATACAGACACAGCGATGCGGCGGTTAGCCAAAGAGCCCGCCGAACAGACCGCGTCGGCGCTTGTCTTGCTTTTTCGAAGCGTCGCCCTGAGTTTTCTTACCCTGCCGTTTCTTGCGGTCCTGCTCCAACTCATCGTCATCGAGCAGCATATCCCACTCAAACGGATCATCTGTCAGATCTAACAGGTCATCGTCATCAAACATGACCGCCTCCATCGCCGACTAGCGAGCATCCACCACATAGAGCCCAACGCGCACCTGATGCCACGGGCTGCGCTCGGGGGCAACCTGTTGCACGAGGGCCTCAAATACGTCTTCGTGGCCGTAATACATCATCAAGGACAGCGGGCCGACCTCGTTTCCCGGAACATAGCCAAGCTTGGTGTTGCCGTAATAGATCGCAACCGCCTCGGGGTCATGGGGATTATCGCGCTCGGCACACAGCGTCAGCTTATCGCCCACTTTAAGATCGCCCAAGACCAAGGCGCCATCGGCATACTGAAATCCTGCAATATGAAACGACAAAAGAACACGTGAAGGCTCGTACATGGCAACTCCTCTAACGGCTGGATAAACCAGCGTTTAACCTTACAGAGAAGTCTACGAACTCGCGCGGCCACAAATTCGCCCCACCCGCGCCTTTTCGACCGTTTGTCGCTATGCCATCTGATTCTAATGCACAAACATGCGCACGAACTTGTGCTTCCAGCTTGCATAAGGGGCATAGCGGAATGGCACGTCCAGCCATGTTGCTTTGTTCACGATGCTCTTCTTGTGGCTAAACGTATCGAAGCTCTCGCGGCCATGGTACTGGCCCATACCGCTCGCACCCATGCCGCCAAAGCCCATATGGCTCGTAGCCAAGTGCATGATCGTGTCGTTGACGCAGCCACCACCAAAGGGCACGCAGCGCACAAAGCGCTGCTGAGCCGCACGGTCCTGGCTAAAGATATACAGGGCCAGCGGCGTCGGACGATCCGTAACAAACGTCTCGGCCTCGTCTAAGCTCTCAAACGTCAGCACCGGCAAGATGGGACCGAAGATCTCCTCCTGCATCACGGCGTCATCGAGGGTCACACCGTCCAAAATCGTCGGCTCAATCTTGAGCGAAGCCTCGCGTGCGGCACCCCCAAGCACGACCTTATCGGGATCAATCAACCCGCGCACGCGCGCAAAATGCTTGGCGTTGACGATATGCCCGTAGTCCTCGTTATCGAGCGGATGTTCACCAAACATACGGCGGGCCTCTTCCTTGATAAGGCCCAGCAGCTCGTCGTGCACGCGCGCATCGACCAGCAGGTAGTCGGGCGCCACGCAGGTCTGCCCCACGTTGAGCCATTTACCAAAGGCGATACGCCGCGCCGCGACCTTCAAGTTTGCCGTCGCATCCACGATGCAGGGACTCTTTCCGCCCAGCTCAAGCGTCACGGGCGTCAGGTTTTTACTTGCGCGCTCCATGACGAGCTTGCCGACCGGAACGCTACCGGTAAAGAAAACCTTGTCCCAGCACTCATCGAGCAGTGCTTCGTTCTCGGCACGGCCGCCTTCTACAACCGTCACCAGGCGCGGATCAAATGCCTCTTCGCAGATTTGCTTGAGCACCGCGCTCGATCCCGGGGCATAGGCGCTCGGCTTGATGACCACGGTATTGCCCGCGGCAAGGGCTCCAGCGAGCGGCTCGAGCGTCAACAAAAACGGATAGTTCCATGGAGCCATGATGAGCGTGACGCCATAGGGCACGGCCTGCGTCTTACACACGCTCACGGCGTTGGCGAGGTCGCACGGGCGCAGGCGCGGGCGACTCCATCGAGCAACATGCGCAATCTGATGTCGAATCTCGGAAAGCGACGTGCCGATCTCGCACATATAGGCCTCGTCATGCGACTTCCCCAAATCGGTCTTGAGCGCATGGGCGATATCGGCCTCGTGGGCCCGCACCGCATCGCGTAAACTCACGAGCGCGCGACGTCGAGCATCGACATCAAACGTGGCGTGCGTCTTAAAGTAGGCGCGCTGATCGCCGACGATGCGCGCAATTTCCTCGGTGTTCATGGACCCTCCTAGTTCTCGTCTTCAAACATACCACCCGCAACCACCTCGTACATACGCTCGAGCTCCAAACGGTCCATCAAAAGTGGAACGGGGTATAGCGGATTGGCCTCGGCATCGGCATGGGCCGCCATTTGCGGAATATCGGAGCGGCGAATGCCCGTCACATATTTGGGAATGCCCAAGGCGGCATTCATGCGGTCGACCCAATCGATAAAGGCCTCGGCCGCAAGACTGTCCTGCGCGTTAGCCGGCGCGATACCGGCCATGCGAGCAAGATCGGCAAGCTTGGGGGCGGCGGCGTCACCATAAGCGCGAAGCATGTGCGGCAGGATGATCGCGTTGGCCAAACCGTGCGGAATTCCGTATCGGCCGCCCAGACTGTGCGCGATGGCATGCACGTATCCGACATAGGAGCGGGTAAATGCAACACCCGCTTTATACGCCGCCGAAAGCATATTGCGACGAGCGCGCATGTCGTCGCCATGCTCATAAGCCTCGGGCAAATTGTCGTGGATGAGCTGGACCGCCTGACGCGCCATCTTGCGCGTGTAGGGCGTGGTGCTACGGCCGATAAAGGCCTCGACGGCATGCGTCAGGGCATCCATGCCCGTCTGCCCCGTAATGGAGGCGGGCAGGCCGCGTGTAAACTCGGGGTCGTGCACCGCAAAGCGCGGGATAAGCACAAAGTCGTTAATGGGGTACTTGTAGTGCGTCTCGTCATCGGTGATAACCGCCGCGAGTGTGACTTCGCTTCCCGTGCCTGCCGTGGTAGGGACGGCGATGAGCAGCGGCAGGCGACGATGAATCCGCAGCAGGCCGCGCATCTTGTTGATGGGCTTGTTTGGCTGCGCAATACGTGCGCCCACGCCCTTGGCGCAGTCCATGGCTGATCCTCCGCCAAAGCCGATAATGGCCCGGCAGGCGCTCTCTCGGTACAGGGACGCCGCTTCCTCCACGTTTGAGACCGTGGGGTTTGCACGCGTTTCGGCATAGACCGAAACGCCAATCCCCTTGGATGCGAGCGCCGTCTCGAGCGGTGCCGTGAGCCCCAGACGGGCAATGCCGGGATCCGTCACGATAAGGACCTTCTGGATCGAGCGCTTTTGAAGCACCGCGGGCACATCCTCGGCATGCTCTAAAATGCGCGGCTCGGTATAGGGCAGGATTGGCAATGCAATGCGAAAAACCGTCTGATATGTTCGGCACCAGGCACGACGGGCTAGATGCATAAAGGAAACTCCTTCATTTGTTGATAGGTCAACATTTGCTCGCCCGATTGTACTCAGCGGCGTCCGTATATGACTTGCAAACCGTTAATCAATCAACATCTTCACATCTCAAAATTATTTTATTAAAAATCATTCCTAATAGGCTTCACATTTGGTTGCATTTATGGATAATAGAACTCGTCAAGAAGCACGTCCGGAGAGGGCCCTTACGGGACCGGACGAGCGCACAATCGCCATCGATCGAAAGGATCGAATCATGAAGTTTGTTTGCCCCGTTTGCGGTTATGTGGAAGAGTTCGACGGCGACCAGCTGCCCGAGGACTTCAAGTGCCCCCAGTGCGGCGTTCCCGGTTCTCGTTTCCTGAGGCAGGAAGAGGGTCAGCTCGAGTGGGCTGCCGAGCACGTCGTGGGCGTCGCCAAGATGGAGGGTGTCTCCGAGGACATCGTTGCTGACCTGCGCGCCAACTTTGAGGGCGAGTGCTCTGAGGTCGGTATGTACCTGGCCATGGCTCGCGTCGCTCATCGCGAGGGCTATCCCGAGATCGGCCTGTACTGGGAGAAGGCTGCCCACGAGGAGGCCGAGCACGCCGCCAAGTTCGCCGAGCTCCTGGGCGAGGTCGTGACCGACTCCACCAAGAAGAACCTCGAGATGCGCGTTGAGGCCGAGAACGGCGCCACCGCCGGCAAGACCGATCTCGCCAAGCGCGCCAAGGCCGCTGGTCTCGATGCCATCCACGACACCGTGCACGAGATGGCTCGCGACGAGGCTCGCCACGGCAAGGCTTTCGCCGGCCTGCTAAAGCGCTACTTCGGCTAAGCCAAACGCCTGAGAGACATTCTCTAGCTTTATAAGGCCCGGACCGCATGGTTCGGGCCTTTTTCGTGTCTTGCAAACCAGTTAACGTCCCAAAAATAGGACCACCTTTGACATCGGCTTCGCGTCAAAAACTAAGCGAGTAGCCTTTTGGGAACTTGTCGAGCAGACCACCCGTATTGCTTTATAAAACCGCAGGTAGATAGCTTGCCGCAAAACAATCTGGTCGCCATCACGCTAAAAGTCTACTCACTTAGATTTGCAACCGTCCATGATCGGGCCTTTTTGTGTCTAACGGGCATCTTTTTGTCGATTTCTCCCAGTTTTGACCAGTCAACGAATAGCTCAGACCGAAGTAATGCCTCGGCCCCTTGCTCCTCCAAGCTTTTATCGCGATATTCAACATCGAGCAACCTGCATACGGCCTTAACAATCGCATGGAATCTATCATCATCGGATATCTGTCCGTGTGTCAGGAGAAATACATCGTAGCCCATGGCCTGAAGCGCCGTCATGCGGTCGGCGTCACGCAAACCATCCCCGGCTCGCCCGTGTGAGCCCTTTCCTTGGCATTCAATGGCCACCTGTCGCTCTCCGTCCGGCGAAGAAAGAAGTAGGTCGATATATACACGGGACTTGCCTACAATCGCCCGAGCACTTGCGCTTAGCGCCACTTCGACATTGAGCTCTATGCCGCAAAAACCTTCGCCTCCCAATGATCGTGGCAACCCAAGCAACAAATACGTCTCAACCTCAAAAGGCGATGCGGCACCCAGTGGAACGAGATGCGATACCGCGACAAATCGCTTGCCGTAACGCATCCCACAAACATCTGAACAAAAACGGTCAAGATCTCCGTCCAAAACCAAAGCGTCGCGCCGCCACAAATTTGAGGCGGCACCGTCCTCGGACGGGCAACGTGCCCAACCAAAGGTTGCCGGAATCGCGCCCGACTCAATTGCACGCGAAAGCTCTGCCTCGAGTGCTGCTGGCAAGGCACAAACCGTAAACAAGCCGCACATCTCCGCCAATACCAAAAGCAGCTGGAGATCCGTCAGATGCCGCGACATGATGAATGCCGTCAGCAAAGGAGATGTGACCAAAAACCCATGTTCCGTTTCCAGCACGGATTCCCTGGGAAGCTCACCAAGGAACAGCCGTTGCCTAACGCTGGCAGGACAAGTCCGCTTATTTCTCGTCCCAACCAATGTATGCAACGGCAAGCCGAGCGCAACCGCAGCCGTCGGGTTACGGGCGAGGCCATATCGCTGCCGGTCTTCTTCCGGTCGTGGAAGTGGCGGACACAAAGCGAGGGCTTGAGGAGGCAAACGCCAGTACCTAAAAGCCGATATGTCACAAAGTAGATCCTTCATAGGCACAGGAAAACACGGATTTCAACCCGGGTACTCCCGCATTGGCGCGAACGTACCGAAAAGGGCGCCGAACGGACTGTTAAGTTTTCAACAGCCTTCCCCAACTGGCCAAAAGCTTGCCAAGAACTGGACGGAGTCCTGTTGAAAACCCGCTATTTCTCTCATGCGGAAGCTTTGCACAGCAAGTGAGTAGGCTTTTTGGAAACTCCCGAGCAGGCAGGCCATCTTGTCTTGCAAGGCCGCAGGTAGACGACTTGCTGCAAAACGGTCTGGTCGGCATAACGCCAAAAGTCTACTCACTTAGGCTAGAGGGCACCCCCATTAGCTGTGATTCCAGGGTGTTTAGCGCATTTGGACTCAAATCGTCATACTGGACAAGGATTCGAACCAAGTTTTTAGGGACAGATGCGCCATCGGCACACCAAAAGCAGTCACCGATATCGATATAAGGGATATTCGAGTGCATAAGTGCCCGCGTAAAAGAGCTTCCGCCCGCGCCACGCTCCGCAACCACGATGCAGTAAAGGCCCGCGTCTGCATGCTCGATCGAGACTTCCCCTGCCG
Organism: Collinsella sp. AF05-9; assembly: GCF_003465595.1. Taxonomy (NCBI): domain Bacteria; kingdom Bacillati; phylum Actinomycetota; class Coriobacteriia; order Coriobacteriales; family Coriobacteriaceae; genus Collinsella; species Collinsella sp. AF05-9. Next base: position 13,642 of record NZ_QSBB01000014.1, on the reverse strand, counting down.
GAAACGCCTTTCGCACAAGCGCCGTCAGGCCATCACGCGCCTCGCGAGCTCGAACGCGCACGCGGTTCACATGTCGCTCGTAATCACCCGATTCCAGCAAGCGAGCCAAAGCGACCTGGTCAACAGAACTCACCGACGAGGCGTAAAAACCAAGGTTGCGCCTAAACCGTTCCATCAGCTCATCAGGCAGGACCATATACGCCAAACGCAGGGCCGACGACAGACTTTTTGAAAAGGTGTTGGTGTAGATGACCGATTGGGCGGCATCGATCGACGCGAGCGCGGGAATCGGCTTGCCGGCAAGGCGAAACTCACAATCAAAGTCATCTTCGATGAGATACCGGTCCGGCTGCTCGGCGGCCCAGCTCAGCAGGGCATAGCGACGCGCAATGCTCGTCACAAGGCCGGTCGGATATTGGTGAGACGGCATCAGGTGAAGGACATCCGCCCCGGTTTTCTGCAGAGCGCTCAGGTCCACGCCGTCGTCATCCAACGGGATATGTCGTACTTGGCAGCCCATAGCCTGATAGATGCGCGTCAGGCGCAAATAGCCCGGATCCTCAACGGCATACACCTTGTCGGCTCCAAGCAACTGAACCAACATGGTATCGAGCAGCTGGGCGCCCGCACCGATAACAATGTTGTTGGAGTCGACATTCATACCCCTTATCCCGCGCAGATGGCGAGCAATTGCGCGTCGCAGCCGAGCAGTGCCCTGCGCCGGTGCGGGCGAAAAGATTTCGCGCTCATCTTCGGATGCCAGCGTCGCCCGTAGCGCGCTTTGCCAAAGCCGCGCCGCCTCCAAAGCAGAAGGAGAAAGCGCATCGAATCGCTCGACCTGTCCGTTGACATCATGCACGATGGGGCCCACAGAGACGGCATCTCGGTCGATGCCCTCCGCAGCCGAAGCCAAAACCGGTGCATCCGGAAGCTCGCAAGCGTAGTAGCCACGACGTGGCATTGAGCAAATATAGCCCTCAGCGAGTAACTGGCTATATGCATTCTCGATGGTAATAACACTGATTCCCAGATGACTGGCAAAGGCGCGCTTGGACGGCAGATGCTCCCCCGCCGTAATGCGTCCAGCTACGATATCATCTCGGATTTGCTGGTAAACATACTCATAGAGCGATGCTTCGCCGCGTTTTTCCAAATTGTAGTCAAGCATGAGTATATCACCTGACCTTATCGAGCTGTTCAATCTGGTATTAGGCTGACCTTATTATTATCTCGAAAACTGAGTATTTTGCCATGCCCAGCTCCCCGATAGGATTTTCCGTCAAGCAATGCACATGCCAACCAAGGGAGCAACCATGGCAGAACAGACCAGCAAGGCAGATCGCGTCAAACTCAATCGCGAGCTCGCGCAGATGCTCAAGGGCGGCGTCATCATGGACGTCACCACGCCCGAGCAGGCACGTATCGCCGAGGAGGCAGGCGCCTGCGCCGTCATGGCTCTCGAGCGCATCCCGGCCGACATCCGCGCCGCCGGCGGCGTGTCGCGCATGAGTGACCCCAAGATGATCAAGGGCATTCAAGAGGCCGTCTCCATCCCCGTCATGGCCAAGTGCCGCATCGGCCACATCGTCGAGGCGCAGGTCCTTCAAGCCATCGAGATCGACTACATCGATGAGTCCGAGGTTCTCTCCCCCGCCGACGATGTCTACCACATCGACAAGACCCAGTTTGACGTCCCGTTTGTCTGCGGTGCCCGTGACCTGGGCGAAGCGCTGCGCCGCATCGCCGAGGGCGCCACGATGATCCGCACCAAGGGCGAGCCGGGCACGGGCGACGTCGTTCAGGCCGTGCGCCACATGCGCAAGATCAAAAAGCAGATCCGCGACGTTGTTGCCCTGCGTGACGACGAGCTCTTTGAGGCAGCCAAGCAACTGCAGGTGCCGGTCGAGCTGGTCCGCGAGGTCCATGCCATGGGCAAGCTCCCCGTCGTGAACTTTGCCGCCGGCGGCGTAGCGACCCCCGCCGACGCCGCGCTGATGATGCAGCTGGGCGCCGAAGGCGTCTTTGTCGGCTCGGGCATCTTTAAGAGCGGCGACCCCGCCAAGCGCGCAGCCGCCATTGTCAAGGCCGTGGCAAACTTCACCGACGCCAAACTCATCGCTGAGCTTTCGGAGGACCTGGGCGAGGCCATGGTCGGCATCAACGCCGACGAGATCGAGATCATCATGGAGGAGCGCGGACGCTAGTCCAGCAGAAAGGATCGCACATGAGCGATTACGCAGACCAGACGGTCGCCGTGCTGGCGGTCCAAGGTGCTTTTGCCGAGCACGAGGCGAGGCTGTCCGAGCTGGGCGCACGTTGTATTGAGCTGAGGCAGGCGGCTGATTTGAAGCAGGACTTTGACCGTCTAGTACTTCCCGGCGGCGAGTCTACCGTTCAGGGCAAGCTACTTGCCGAACTCGATATGCTCGAGGGGCTTCGCACCCGCATTGTTGAAGGTATGCCTGTATTGGGAACTTGCGCCGGCTTGATTCTGCTGGCGCGCGACCTTGCCGCCCATGACGATAAGGGCACGCCGCGTTTGGCAACCATGGATGTACTTGTCGAGCGCAATGCCTACGGCAGGCAGCTCGGCAGCTTTCGAACCAAGGGGCAGGTAGCCGGCATCGACGGTGAAGTGCCGCTGACGTTTATCCGCGCGCCCCGCATCATCGAGGTCCACGGCGACGCCAAGACCCTAGCCGAAGTCGATGGCCGCATCGTCGCTGCCCGCCAAAACAACCAGCTCGGCGTAACCTTCCACCCCGAACTCGACGAAGACACCCGCCTCCACGAACTGTTCCTACAAATGTAGGCAGAATTAAATCGAGCGTGAATTTTCGGACACATAAATAATGAGAGTGGATAATCTCCCATTTTGAGTTTAAACACGGGCTCAAACCGGGAGATTATCCACTCTCACGCTATGTAGTCGTTGGGGACGTTCTTAAACGACTAGTCAAACAAGAACGTCCCCAACGACTACCTTCTGGCAACAGAGAGAATGCCGATGTTTTGGAAACGACAGCGAGCGCCCACCAGAGCGAACAACTTGGCATGAAAAGAGGACGGCATAGACCTTCTGGTCATGCCGTCCTCTTTGAATGACAAGTTGTCGCTCTGGTGGGCGCGCAGCGTCGAGCTGTTACGCCGTTCGGTAGAACGGCGTAACTAACCTAGAAACGATTGCCGCGGAAGCCGCCACCGTTGCGGCCGCCGCGATCGCCACCGCGACCGCCACGGTCGTTACCACGGTTGCCGCCGAAGCCGCCACGGTTGCCACCGCGGTCACCATAACCACCACGGTTGCCGCCGAAGCCGCCGCGACCGCCACGGTCGCCGCCACGGTCACCAAAGCCGCCACGGCCGCCACGATCGCCACCGCGACCGCCACGGTCACCGCCGCGGCCACCGCGATCGCCAAAGCCACCGCGGCCACCACGGTCGCCGCCACGGCCACCGCGATCGTCACGGCCACCGCGAGGACCGCGGTCCTCGTCCAGGCCCATGGCGACGAGCGGAGCGATAACCTTATCGAGAGCGGCCATCAACTCGGTGGCCTCCTCGTAAGAAAGCTCGGGCAGGAGCTTCTCCTTCTTGTTGGCAAGCTCGACCAGGCCCTCAGCAGCATCCTCGGCAGCGAAGACGACGATCTTGCGCATATCGCCCTCGGCGTCGTCGATGCGGCCGACCAGATCGGCAGCCTCGGCCTCGGCCATCAGGCCATCGAGCTCACGAAGGCGCATGCCCAGCAGGTCGGACATTTCCTTCTGCTCCATCTTGGGCTTGAGGTCAAGAAGCTTGATGGCACGCTCGATGTTCGCCATGCGCTCGGCCTTGGCCTCCTCCTCCTTGGAAATAGCAAAGCGACGGCTACGCAGCAGGCGGGCGGCCTTCTGCATCTTGTCCATCAGCTCTTCGTCATCGTAATCAACGGCGGCCTCGACAACCTCGGCCTCCTCCTCGGCGGGAGCCTCGTCAGCAGCCTCAACCTCGGCAGCTTCGGTCTCCACGGTCTCGACTGCCTCGACCTCGGCAGCCATGGTCTCGTTCTCGGTCTCGTTCATGATCTCTTCGTTCTCGGACATGAGACTCCTTCTTGGCCCTCTCGGGCATCATCGCCCCATTCGCGGGGCCCGTCGCGCACTCTTTGCGCTTTAAACATTCATGCCTCTCGGCAAAACGTCCATTAGTTTATGGTGTCGCCATCCAATCTAGCTGCAGAATCTATGTGCACACATTAATGCGACATGTCGCGGTATCATGACCTGAACCAAACGTGTCCACCTTAAGGAGCCCGCCATGATTAAGCCCATCATGAAATCCGAGTTCTTTTTGCGTCTGCCTTCCGAAGACGCGGGACCCGACGATGCCGCGACCGGGCAGGACCTCCTGGATACGCTCCTTGAGCATGAGCACGAGTGCGTGGGCCTCGCCGCCAACATGATCGGCGTGCGCAAGCGCATCATCTGCGTAAAGGACGGCAACAGGACGCTGCTGATGTACAACCCTCAAATTCTTGAACAGGTCAATGCCTATCAGACGAGCGAAGGATGCCTCTCGTTGATCGGTGAGCGCCCCTGTACCCGCTACCGCCGCATTAAGGTGGAGTATTTGGACGAGAACTTCGTCCACCGCATCAAAAACTTCTCGGGCTACACCGCCGAGATTATCCAGCACGAAATCGACCATTGTTGCGGAATCGTTATATAGTTCCGCCGATTCAAGAAAGCTCCCTGCAGCAAAACAACTGCAGGGAGCTTTTCATAGTGCGGAGCTTCTATCCCACTAGCTCTGGCGGTAGTGATCAAAGAAGTCAGCGAGATCCTCGAGCGACTCTTTGAGCACTTCCATGCGCGGCAGGTACACGATGCGGAAGTGGTCGGGCTCGCCCCAGTTAAAGCCGCCGCCGCGCGTGATCAGGATCTTCTTCTCGTGTAGCAGGTCAAGGGCAAACTGCTCGTCATCGGTGATGTTGAATTTCTTGACATCCATCTTGGGGAAGATATAGAACGCCGCGCGGGGCTTGACCACCGAGATGCCGTCGATCTTGCTGAGTGCCTCATACACAAAGTTGCGCTGCTCGTAGACACGACCGCCGGGGCGGATATAGTTGTTAACAGACTGATGGCCGCCGAGCGCCGTCTGGACGATCGACTGAGCTGGCACGTTGGAGCACAGGCGCATGTTCGAGAGCATGTTGATGCCCATAATAAAGTCGCTCATGCAGCGCTGGTTGCCCGAAAGCACCATCCAGCCAATACGATAGCCCGCGATCATGTGCGACTTGGAAAGGCCGCTAAAGGTGACGCAGGGCAGGTCGGGGGCGAGTGATGCAATGGAGACGTGCTCGTAGCCGTCCATGCACAGGCGGTCGTAGATCTCGTCGGCAAAAATCATGAGCTGGTGCCTGCGCGCGATCTCAACGATGCCCTCGAGCACCTCGCGCGGATAGACAGAGCCCGTGGGGTTGTTGGGGTTGATGATGACGAGGGCCTTGGTCGCGCTCGTGATCTTGGACTCCATATCCTCCAGGTCGGGATACCAATCCGCCTGCTCATCACACAAATAATGTACGGGATGACCGCCGGCAAGGGTTGCGCACGCCGTCCAGAGCGGATAGTCGGGGCTGGGGATCAGGATCTCGTCGCCGTTATCGAGCAGCGCGTTCATCGAAAGCTGAATGAGCTCGGACACGCCGTTGCCCGTGTAGATGTGCTCCATCTGAACATTGGGCAGGCCCTTGATCTGAGAGTACTGCATGATTGCCTTGCGCGCGGAGAACAGGCCGCGCGAGTTGGAATAGCCTTCGCAGTCGGGCAGCTGCTGGCGCATGTCCTTAATGACCTCATCGGGCGTGCGGAAGCCGAAGGGGGCGGGGTTGCCGATGTTGAGCTTGAGGATGCGCTCGCCTTCGTCCTCCATACGGGCGGCTTCATCGACGACGGGGCCGCGGACGTCGTAGAGGACGTTGTCGAGTTTGGTGGATTTAGAAAAAGTACGCATGGGGACGCTCCTTGCAATTTGGGCTGAGGGATTGAGTTCGGGCTTGGAAACGTTGCGGGGCGATGATGTCTCGCCTTGATCGGCGTCACCGGCGAGCAGCCAGGTAACATCGACCTCCAAAATACGGGCGAGCAGTTCTGCCACATCACGCCGTGGAATCGTTTTGCCGCTCACATATTGGCTCATCTGACTCTTGCCGAGTTTTTTGCCGAGCATCTCCGATGCGCGGATCACGTCCGACTGGCGAACGTCGCGATCGGACATAGTCTGTCGCAGGCGATCGCTAAACGTCTCTTGGGCCACAGGAACCTCCTTGCTGGCAAAGTTCAATTTATAGGACACGAATTGAACCAAGGTTCAATTTAGCAAGCAGTATAGCGCCGTACCTCATTCGAAAGTTCAATTTCATAAGAAAACGTACCGAACTCCGAGATTTGCCCAAAGCGGACAATAACGTGCACGCGTTTAGAGGTATTCAAGGAATCGAGCAGCAGCAAGCGAAACGTCGGCCGTTCGATATATGGCGTTAATCTGCCGATGGGGACGTCCCTCGAGCGGACGAATGGCGACATTGAACTGACAGCGCCGCAAGATGAGCGCCGGAAGGATGCTCACGCCCAAGCCGTCCTCGACCATGGCCATAATCGCATAGTCATCCCAGGTCGACAGTTTTGAGCGCACCGTCAGCCCCGCCCGACGGAACAGCGGCGTAATCTCGTCATCGGTGCCGCGTTCCAGCAGAATAAACTGCTCGTTGGCCAAATCGGCAAGAGAGACAACCTCCGCAGTGGCGAGCAAAGAATCGGCCGGTACCACCGCCATCAGCTCGTCTTGCACCAACGCCCGCGAGGCCATACCGCCCCCTCGGGGCTCATGCGGGATAAAGCCCAGATCGCAGCGACCCTGCGCCACCCATTGCTCGATCTCTGAATAGTCGCCCATCAGCAACTCGTAATCGACGTCCGGATAATCGGCGCGAAAACGCGCAATCACCGGCGGCAGCACGTGAGTCGCCACACTCGAAAACGTACCGATGCAGATTTTGCCACGCATGAGCCCACGCATCTCATCCACCCGCCGCTGCAAGCGAATGAATTCCTCGCAGAGCGCCTCGACAGCCGGCATGATCTGCCGCCCGTCGGCAGAAAGAACCACGCCTTCGCGACTGCGGTCGAGCACCTTAAAGCCCCAGTCGGCCTCAAGATCGGCCACCATGCGGCTCACACCCGATTGCGAATAGCTCAGATGCTCGGCGGCGCGCGTAAAGCTTCCGGCGCGCACGGTCTCGAGCAGCACCTGCATCTTTTGGATATTGGTCTCCACGGCACGTCCCCACCTTTGCATGAGTTTTTGTCATGTTATCCATGTATTATATTCGCTTTTCTTCTAAATCCACCTCGCCCATAGTGAACATGCACGGATATAGAAGGGCGGCTGCGCATGAACAACGGACTGTTTAGGTATTTGGCAGCACTGTTGTTGTTTGGCTCCAACGGCATCATCGCCGCTGCCATCGCGCTGCCGAGCTCCGATATCGTGCTGCTGCGCACCTTTCTGGGAGCCTTCTCGCTTGTCACCATCCTCGCCATCACCCAACGCCATAAGCTGCAGGCGCCGTCTCGTCCCCGCGAAGCTGCGGCCCTGATCCTCTCGGGAGCTGCGTTGGGCGCCAGCTGGATTTTTCTGTTCTGCGCCTATCAGACGATCGGCGTCGGTATCTCCTCGCTGCTGTACTACTGCGGCCCCATCATCGTTATGGCCCTCTCGCCGCTCATCTTTGGCGAAAAGCTGACCGGCGGCAAAATCGCCGGGTTTATCGCCGTTGCCTGCGGCGTCTTTCTCATTGCGGCACAAGGTCTAGGCGGCAATATGCCCATTGCGGGCATCGCTTGCGGCATCGCCTCGGCATTTTGCTACGCGCTGATGGTCATCGCCAGCAAGGGTGCGCCACACATCGAAGGCCTCGAAAACTCCGCGCTCCAGGTGAGCGCCGCCTTTGCGACCGCGCTGGTCCTCACGCTCGTCACCCAAGGCGCCCCCTCGTTCTTCTCCCCCGGTATCGCCGCAAGCATCGATTGGCGTGCCGTCGCTATGCTTGGCATCGTCAACACCGGCATCGGCTGCCTGCTCTACTTTAGCGCCGTCGCCAAGCTGCCTGTGCAGACCGTCGCGGTTGTCGGCTACCTCGAGCCGCTTTCGGCCGTTGTGTTCTCCGCCGTCCTTTTGGGCGAAGCCATAACGCCGGTCCGCCTGATGGGCGCCGCACTTATCATCGGCGGCGCGATTTTTTGCGAACTCGCCGGCAAGCGCGCAAGCGCCAAGGCCGGTATCGCCCAGGCAGCACGCGCTTAAGGGACATTTTCTCGGGGCGCATGCGGGATAAAGCCCAGGTCGCAGTGGCCCTGCACCTCACGTGAGATGCAGGGCCATTTTGCATTGCAGTAAAGCTATGGGCTACGAACGACGCGGCTCGGGAACCACGAGCCTATCGGGGCTCGCGCCCTCGGCATCCATCAGGCTCACGTAGCGAATCGATGGGTCATCGTAGGTCGCGTAGTAATAATTGCCCGTACGCGCGCTAAAGCATCCGGTGTAGATGGTCTTCTCGAACTTGCCGTCGCCCATCTTGGACGCTCCCTCGATCATCGCCACGCCCTCGAGCGAACGGAACATGCGGACGACGTTTTCGGCCTCGCTGCCCTTTTGCGGGTAATTGGCATTGAGGTAGGCCGCCTTTACAAAACGGCTCGGCGAATAGCAGTCGCCCGGAATACCGCGCATGCCGGCACCAGCGCCATAAGGCTTGAGCTCGGCGGCGCGCCATGTCGCCGTCTGCGGAAAATCGCTGGTGGCGGTGATATAGGTGCGCAGGTTTTCCATATGCCACGGGAAAGTCGGCTGGTTGGCAAGGGTATCGACCGGGTCGTCGTATACATGCAGGCCGTCGGCCATCATCTCGACCACGATACTGCGCTGGCTGTCGCCGATAATCCAATGGAGCAGCGACACGCCCAGGCCCTCGCCGGCAGATTTGGCGACAATCACCGTATCGCGCAGTGCAGCCTCGGCCTCGTCGACCGTCGAGAACGTCGCCGCCACCCACAGGGGAAACTCGTAGGCCGCGATATTGGTCTTGCCATCAACCGGCCCCTCGGCATACTCGGCATAGCCGGGAAAGTTGAGCCCCGCCACAGCCAGGCCCGCATCGTTGCCGCAATCGAAAAACATGGGATAGTTCTTGTAATCGATACACATACCGATTACCGCATGCGCCGCCGTCGCATCGTCGATAAACGAGTACGGGATGTGGAACCCGCGGGGCACCACGCGAACCTGCTCGCCGTATCCAAAGCTCCAGTCGAGGTTGCGGCCCAGATACATGTGGCCGGAATTATCGGTAAATCGAATGCTCGTGCACATAGCGCCTCCTAGCTCAATGTTCTTACTAAGGTCATTGTCACCAAACAAAGGAGCGCTAAACAAAAAAGTCCGGACATGACAACAATGTCATACCCGGACTAAAAACGACGAGGTGCGGTGCTTTGGTCCCCTTAGACCAACTTTCCAAGACAGTGATCAATCATGTGCTGGATCATTTGCGCCTCAAAGCCTGCGTAATCGCGGCGGCACTCCTTCATCTTGCCGTCGACGATCTGGTCAAAGGCAACCTTGCACTTGATATAGCGCGTGGACTTGGTGACCTCCTCGTGCGTCAGGCAGCTCTCCTCCATCTTGCTGGCACCCAGGCCAAACACCAGACGGGGGTTGTAGAGCACGTGGGGCTCGCCGGCGTCGTCCAGGTAGACGCAAACCTTCTTGGTAACGCCAATCTGGTTAGCGGCAAGGCAGCCGGCATCGTCGAGCGACTTGATGGTATCGATCAGGTCCTGAGCAACCGACTCGTCCTCGACGGTCGCAACCTCGCAACGCTGGGACAGGATAGCCTCGTCGTGGCAAAGCTCTTTAATCATACGTTCCTCCATAGGGGTCGTTGTAACCGCTTAAGTATACGGTACCTACACAATTTCATGCGAAAGATACCGCCCGTCCGTTACAAACCGCCGAACATCAACATGTGAGGAACACCAACTTCACAAAGGCGATATAGTGGGTGGGTTCGTGTCAATCGGCCTAAACTCGGGGCCGAACAAGGAAAGGGTATGCATGGACGAACTTTTTCACGTCAGTGAGCGCAAGTCCACAATCGGGACCGAACTTCGCGCTGGACTGACAACATTCCTGGCGATGGCCTACATCATCGCCGTCAACCCCGCAGTGCTCTCGGGCGCCGGCATCGATGCGGGAGCGCTCGCCTGCGCCACTTGCCTGGGCGCCGGCATCATGACCATCTGCATGGGCATCTTCGCCAACCGTCCGCTCGCATGCGCGTCGGGCCTGGGCATCAACGCCATGATTGCGGGCATCACCACCACCATGTGCGGCGGTGACTGGCACGTGGCCATGAGCGTCATCTTCCTCGAGGGTGTCGTCATCTTGCTGCTCGTCCTTTGCGGCCTGCGCGAGGCCATTATGGACGCCATCCCCGTGGTTCTGCGCCACGCTATCTCGGTGGGCCTGGGTCTGTTCATCGCCATGATCGGCCTGTGCGACGCCGGCATTATCACCGCTGGCGCCGGTACACTCGTCGGTCTGGGCGACATCACCTCCCCCACCTTTATCGTCGGCATCATCTCCATCGTCGTGACGGTTGCCCTGGCCTCCCGCAACGTGCCGGGCTCGCTGCTCATCGGTATCATCGTCGCCGTTATCGCCGGCATCCCGCTGGGCGTCACCCACGCCCCCGAGGGCCTCATCGCCCCGCTCGACTTCTCGACCTTTGGCGCTCCGTTTGCCAGCACCGCCGACGGCAACATGGCTATCGTGAAGGTCCTGACCGACCCGATGCTGCTCGTCGTGGCCTTCTCGCTGCTCATGAGCGACTTCTTTGACACCATGGGCACCGCCATGGCCGTCGCCAAGCAGGGCGAGTTCCTGACCGAGGACGGCAATGTCGAGGACATCCGCCCCATCTTGGTCGTTGACTCCGTGGCCGCCGCTGCCGGTGGCTTTATGGGCGTCTCCTCCATCACCACCTTCGTCGAGTCCACCTCTGGCGCTGCCGACGGTGGCCGCACGGGCCTCACCTCCGTCACCACCGGCGTGCTGTTCATTCTCGCCGCGTTCTTCTCCCCCATCGTCACCATCGTTTCCAGTGCCGCCACCTGCGGTGCCCTGGTCTACGTCGGCTACCTCATGATGAGCGAGGCCTCCGAGATCGACTGGTCCGACGTCTCGCAGGGCTTCCCGGCGTTCATGATTGTCGCCGGCGTGCCCTTCACCTACTCCATCTCTGCCGGCATTGGCCTGGGCTTTATCGCCTACGTGATCGTCGCGCTCTTTAAGGGCGAGGCCTCCAAGATCAAGCCGCTCATGTGGATTGCAGCCCTCGCCTTCCTCGTCTACTTCTTTGTAGCGTAAGGGCAAGATTCACAATACCAAACACCAAAGCGCGGAGTCGCATCGAGCGGCTCCGCGCTTTTCTTTTAAAGCCAGGCATCGCACGGACGCGCGATATATTGCTTCCCAAGTTTTGGACATTTTGCCCTCCAAACGGCACTACCGACGGCTACATCCTGCAGATATGCTGGATATAACCGCATAGGCCCTATGAGGATGGGAGTAACCATGGCCACCTTGTTCACGACCCCCAAGCGCAATGACAAAACCTCAGGAGCCCATTTTGTCGAGCCCGACGTGCACCGTCGCACGCTGCTCGCGCGCGGAAGCTGGCGCCGCGTGACACGCCGCATCGTTGTAGGTGCCGCATGCGCGCTTACGGTGAGCTCTCTGCTCATGCCGAGCATCTCGCTCGCGGCGGAGTGGGTCAACGTCGGCGGCACCCAGTACAATTACGGCACTGCGGCGGGCGACGCCGCCGGCACCTGGTCATGGGACGGTGCCGACGACATGAAGCTCAACAACTATAACGGCGGTGCAATCGAGGCCGCAGGCAAGCTCAACGTCAATTACTCGGGAAACAACACCGTCACCAACGGCGACGGCCACGGCATCTCGGTTGAGGATGGCAATGCTGAGAGCGCCGAGCTTAACATCCAGGGCGGTGCATCCGACACGCTCAGCGTGACGTCGTCTAGGGACACCATCACCTCCGACGGAGACATCAACATCGACGGAGCCGGCACCGTCAACGCCACGAGCACCAAGTCTGACGCCATTGACGCCGAGGGAGACATCACCATCAAGGGTTCGGGCACCGTCAACGCCACAGGCAAATCGGATGCCATCAGGGCGAGTGGCAATATCACGATCGACAACAGCGGAAACGTCACCGCCAAGGCCACCAGGGATGAGGGTATCCAAACTGGCGAGACCCTCACCATCAAGGGCGGCGGCAAGGTAGAGGCCAGCTCTATCGAAGACGTGGCGATTTGGTCTGGTGGCAACATCGATATCTCGGGCGGTAGCCAGGTCAAGGCAAACTCTAAGGAAGACTATGCCGTTAAGGCCATAGGCAGCCTCACGGTCTCGAACGCATCCCTTAACGCACATGGTGTTGGATACGGCATCTATACCTACAAGGGCATCACGATCGATGGCGCAACCGTGACGGTCCGTGCAAGTGCAGGGAGCGGTGAAGCCAGCGCCCTCTTCACCGACGAGGACGACATCGTCATCAAGAACGGCTCGACTGTGGATGCGTTCGCAGAAGACCAATTCTCGACCGCAATCTCCACCAGAAACTACAACCCCAACGAAGCGGGTGGTCACATCTACATTAGCGACTCCGTTGTCAAGGCTATAGCCCGCTATGTCGAGTCCGGTAGCGACGGCCCTGACCACTACAGCAACGACCAAAGCAGCGTGGTCATCCCTGAGCCTAGGGGTCTGAACATCGGTATCTTCGCCCAGACCAGCGAGGGCATCACGCCCGCGACTATTTCGATCGTCCGCAGCAAGGTCACTGCCGAAGGAGACACGGCGGCGATCTTCGCCCTTGCCATGAGCGCGGACGGCAAGGCAATCGGCACCATCGAAATCGAAGGCTCCACCATCCTGACGCCTGAAGGCGGCAAGGTCATTGACTATCGCAACAAAGAAGAGCTCAGCAACGGCGACATCTACGAAGCGGGTCAAACCATCGGCACGGGCGACGCCACGATCGACTCCCCCTATGACGCCGCTGTCGCCAAGAGCACGCTCACCGTACCTCCCGAGGAGATCAAACCCGAGGAAAAGTCCGGCGAGACCAAGCCCGAGGGTTCCAAGTCCGAGGGCACGAAGACGACCAAGACCGTTGCAGTTGCAGCCACGGGAGCCAAAACCACCGGCATCCTCGCCGCAACCGGCGACACCTCGAGCGCGGCCATCATAGCGACCGCCCTTGCAGGAACGGCCACCATCGTCACAGGCGCCCTGACGAGTCGCAAACGCTCGTAAACACTTTTTCGCACAGGACGGGTGGATCGCGGCCTTTGCCTTCCTCGTCTACTTCTTCGTAGCGTAAGGGCAAGGCTGCAAAAGCTGAACAATAAAGCGCGGAGTCGCCATGCGGCTCCGCGCTTTTCTTTTGGCTCTGTTAGACCAAGGTTGACATAAAAACGATGTCACCGCGAGGCGG
>NZ_QSBB01000013.1:0-49940 GCF_003465595.1 Collinsella sp. AF05-9 | reverse complement strand
TTCCCGGTTCGACGAACAGCCGATCGTGTCAAATGTGGTCTAACAGAGCCTTTCTTTTAGCGCCGGTCCCTGCGCCGGCGTGCGGCCTATTTCTCCCCCATTTTGGCCATTTTGCCCTCCAAACGGCACTACCGCCGGCAACATCCAGCAGATACGCTGAATCTAGCCGTATAGGCCCTATGAGAACGGGAGCAACCATGGCAGCCTTGTTCACGACCCCCAAACGCAATGACACTACCGCCGGAACCCATGTTGCCGAACCCGACGTTCGCCGTCGCATAGGACTCGCGCACGGCAGCTGGCGCCGCGTGACGCGCCGCATCGTCGTAGGCGCCGTGTGCGCGCTCACGGTGAGCTCGCTGCTCATGCCGAGCGTCTCGCTCGCGGCGGAATGGGTCAAGGTCGGCGAAACCAAATACAACGCCGGCACTGCGGCGGGCGACGAGACCGGCACCTGGTCGTGGGACGGCGCCGACGACTTGAAGCTCAACAACTATAACGGCGGCGAGATCCAGGCCGCAGGCAAGCTCAACGTGAATTACTCGGGGACCAACATCGTCACTGCCGAATGGATCGAAGGCATCAACGTTTCTCATGGCACTAACGAGAACGCCGAGCTCAATATCCAAGGCGACGCGGGCAGCACGCTCAGCGTGACATCTACTGAGGACGCTATCCTCTCCACGGGTAATATCAACATCGACGGAGCCGGATCCGTCAACGCCACGAGCACTGGGTTTGACGCCATAAATGCCGGGGGTGATCTCGCTATCAAAGGTTCGGGCAACGTCAACGCCACGGGTGCATCGGATGGCATCAGGGCAAACGGTAATATCACGATTGACGACAGCGGAGCCGTCACCGCCAGGACTACCGAGGACAAGGGTATTGGAACCGACAAGAACCTCACCATCAAGGGTGGCGGGACGGTCGAGGCAAGCTCAGCTGATGGTGAGGCCCTTTGGAGCGGCGGCAATATCAACATCTCGGACGGCAGCCAGGTCAAGGCAAGCTCCGAGAAAGACGCTGCCGTCGAGGCCAAGGGCAGCCTCGCAGCCACAAACGCCTCCCTCAACGTAAACGGTGTTGAATATGGCGTCTATGCCCACAAGGGCATCACCCTCGATCATGCAAACGTGACAGTCCGCGCAAGTAAAGGCAGATACGGTAGCGCCATTGCCCTCTTCACCTACCCAGACGATATCGTCGTCAAGAACGGCTCCACCGTGGACGCGTTTGCGGAAGGCGAGGTTTCGGCTGCATTCTCCACCAGAAGCGATCGACCCAACGAGGAGGGTGGCCACATCTACATCAGCGACTCCGTTGTCAAGGCCATAGCCCGCTATGTCGAGAACGGCGACGGCCCCATCCCCTACAGCGAAAACCAAGATGGCGAGACGAGCCCCGAGCCCCAAGGCGAGAACATCGGCATCATCGCCCAGACCAGCGAGGGCGTCACACCCGCAGTCATCTCGATCATCCGCAGCAAGGTAACGGCCGAAGGAGATACAGCGGCAATCTTTGCCCGTGCCATGAGCGCTGACGGCAAGGCAATCGGCACCATCAAGATTGAGAACGCCGCCATCCAGACGCCCGAAGGCGGCAAGGTCATTGACTATCGCAAGCTCCGTGACGGCATCTACGAGGCAGGCCAAGCCATCGGCACGGGCGACGCTGTGATCGACTCCCCCTATAACGAAGCTGTCGCCAAGAGCATGGTCATCGCATCTCCCGAGGCAGCCAAGCCGGAAGACCCCAAGCCCGACGAGACCAAGCCCGCAGAAAGCAAGCCCGCGGAGTCCAAGCAGAACCCCAAGCCTGAGGGCTCAAAGCCGACCAAGGCCGTTGCGGCTTCAATCACGAAAGCCAAGACTACCGGCGTGCTCGCGGCAACCGGCGACACCTCGGGTGCGGCCATCGTGGCAACCGTCCTTGCGGGAACAGCCGCTATCGCCGCAGGCACCATGGCGAGCCGCAAGCGCTCTTAGACGCCTCTGCGCACATGGCAGCTCCCGCGAAGGCTCCGAGTCCCAGCACCGTTTAACAACGCCACCGCCGAGCTCCCCTCCGGCGGTGGCGTTTTCCATATGCGTCCGCAGGGTATGCACGAGATTGTCTTTGGTCTAGCCCAACCTGCATGAGCCGGCGTGCGACAATGGGGGCCGTCGATATCACAACGCCGAGAGAAGCCCGTCATGGAAGCGCATCAAAAGCAGATAACCGTTCATGCACAGCATGCCGAAAGCGCACCAGTCATCTATCTTCCCGTGGTCATGGGCGACGGCACGGAGGTTTATGAACGCTGCCGAGAGCTCGGCTGTCCACCGTTCACCCTTGTCGCCATTGGCGGGCTCGATTGGAATCGCGAGCTGAGTCCCTGGGAATGCGACGGGACCGTGCGCGATGCCGAGCCTTTCGGCGGCCAAGCTGCCGGTTTTCTTGATGAGTTACTGAACCGGATAATCCCAAAGGTCGAATTATCGCTCCCACAGCCACCTGCTTGGCGTGGCATTGCCGGTTATTCGCTGGCGGGTCTCTTTTCGCTTTGGGCCCTCTGGCAAACCGATGCCTTTGACCGCGCCGCAAGCGCATCGGGGTCCCTGTGGTTTCCTGGCTTTATCGACTATGCTCACGAGCACGCGATGGCAGTTACGCCCGACGCCGTCTACCTGTCGCTCGGCAAAAAGGAAACCAAGACGCCCAACCGCATGATGCGGCACGTACTTGACGACACGCGCGCAATGGAAACGTTGCTCGTTGAGCGCGGCATCCTCACAACACTGGAACTCAACCCCGGCAACCACTTTGCCCAAACCGACCTGCGCATGGCGCGTGGCATCCACTGGGTTCTTGCGCACTAAAAAGCCGGCCATGCGCATCGGACGCTTGGCCGGCTTTTTTAACTGAGTTGGACACAGCTGCTATTCGGCAGACCCTTCGAGTTCCGAGACATCAAACTCAAAGTCATTACCCGGCAGAATCGCATTGAGCACGATACCCACCAGCGAGCCCACTGCAAGGCCGGAAAGCGAAATCGTCACGCCGCCCAACTCCAGCGCGATGGCGCCGGCGGTGCTGTACGCGATGCCGAGCGAAAGCACGAGTACCAGTGCAGCCACCAGCACGTTGCGGTTGTTCTGGAAATCGACCTGGTTCTCGATGAGGTTGCGAACGCCCACGGCGCTGATCATGCCATAGAGCACGAGCGACACACCGCCGATTACACACGCCGGCATGGCCGCAATGACAGCCGCGAACTTGGGGCAGAACGAAAGCACGATGGCGCAGCACGCGGCAATGCGAATCACGCGCGGGTCAAACACACGCGTCAGGGCAAGCACGCCGGTGTTCTCACCATACGTGGTGTTGGCCGGAGCGCCAAAGAGCGAAGCCAGGATCGTGGCAAGGCCGTCGCCGAGCAGCGTGCGATGCAGGCCGGGATCGGCGATGTAGTTACGCTCGCAAGTGGAGCCGATAGCCGAGATATCACCGATATGCTCGATCATGGTCGCAAAGGCCAGCGGCATAATGGTGATGATGGCGGTCGTGGCAAGGCCGCTGTCGAACTGCGGCCCAAAGAGTGCAAACACGGTGTTGTCCCACACGATGGGAAGACCGACCCACGGCGCGGCGGCAACGCCCGAAAAATCGACCTCACCCAACGCGGCGGCAACGGTATAGCTCACCACGACGCCCAGCAGGATCGGCACGATCTTAACCATGCCGCGACCCCAAATGTTGCAGATCACGATAACGGCAACGGCAATAACAGCCACAAGCCAGTTGGTCTGGCAGTTGGCAATAGCGGAGCTCGCCAGAATCAAGCCGATGGAAATGACGATGGGGCCCGTCACTACCGGCGGAAAGAAGCGCATGACGCGCTTGGCGCCAAACGCGCGGAAGAGTGCCGCAAGTACCGGATAGAGTAGACCGGCGCAGGCAACGCCCAGGCAGGCGTAGGGCAAAAGCTCGGCCTCGCCGTTGGGCGCAATCGCGGCATAACCGGCAATAAAGGCAAACGATGAGCCCAAAAATGCCGGCACCTTACCACGCGACAGGAAGTGGAACAGCAGCGTGCCCAAGCCGGCAAACAAAAGCGTTGCCGACACCGAGAGGCCGGTGAGCACGGGCACCAGCACCGTGGCGCCAAACATGGCAAACAGATGCTGCAGGCCGAGCAAAAACATGCGCGGACGGCCGAGCGATGACGCATCGTAGATGGCATCGGCGACGGCGGGCGTCGAAGACTGGGACATGGATGTCCTTTCGAATGGAAGGGCGATCGGGCATATTGGATAACCTGCCCGAACGATACGATCCGAACCATTGTACGCGATACGCAGTGCCTCGCACGCGCCGCCACCTGCAAACGCTAGCGCTATTTCCAAACGCGTTCGACGATGCGCCTGACCAGCGCGATCTTCGCCCACTGCTCGTCCTCGGTCAGCTTGTTGCCAATCTCGCAGCTGGCAAAGCCACACTGCGGAGACAGATACAGGTTCTCGAGCGGAACATACTTTGCAGCCTCGTGAATACGCTCAACGATGGCATCCTCATCCTCAAGCTCAGCGGCTTTGGTGGTCACTAGGCCCAACACGACCTTCTTGCCGGGGGCAACGTACTTGAGCGGCTCAAAGCCACCGGCGCGCGGTGTATCGAACTCAAGGTAGAACGCATCGACGTTCTCGTGTGCGAACAGATACGGCGCGATGGGGTCGTAGCCGCCCTCGAAGGCATAGGTGGAGTGGTAATTACCACGGCACACATGCGTGTTGATGACCAGGTCGTCGGGCTTGCCCTCGATGGCGGCGTTGTTGAGCGCCACGCCCAGCTCGGACACCTTTTGCAGGTCGACCGGGCTCATACCAGTCTTTGCCACAAAGTCGGTATCGCAATAGATGCCCCAGGTGCAGTCATCAAATTGAATGTTGCGGCAGCCTGCGGCATACAGGTCGGCAATCACGGTGCGGTATGCCGCCGCGATGGCGTCGGCGAGCTCTTCGTCGGTCTTGTAGACGGCGCGCAGACTCTCCTGCTGGCCATCGCAACGGTCGAGCGTGACTTCGGAGAACGTCTGGATCGGTGCCGGAATGGTTTGCCGTGCGACCTGGCCCTCCCCCTCAAGCGCCTTGACGAACTTAAAATGCTCGACGAACGGATGATTCTTGCCGCCAATGGGACCGGTTACCACGGCGGTGTCGGCGGTAGTCTCCTCATCGTGGAACATATAGCCTGTACGCGAGGTGCGGCGCTCAATGCCGTTGAGGCCCCACATAAAATCGAGGTGCCAGTAGCTGCGGCGGAACTCGCCATCGGTGATAACTTGCAGGCCGGCGGCCTTCTGCTTTGCCACCAAATCGCGAATGGCCTCGTCCTCGACGGCCTTAAGCCCCTCGGCATCAAGCGTGCCTGCCGCATAGGCAGCGCGGGCATCCTTTACGGCCTGCGGACGAAGAAAGCTGCCGACGATATCAGCGCGAAACGGCGCGTTCGGTTGAATTGAAGTGCTCATAGATATCTCCCTTTGCATTGGTTGCTTTACTGGGACAGAGTATGAGCGCTCATATGGCCATCGTAAAATATACGTTTACAACAGTTTGATATAGATAGTTCCTATATCAGTCTGGACTGCCGTAAAGAAATTTGACCCGCGCGGAGCACAGCAGCCTAGATATGCTGACGGATCGCGTCGATATAGGCTTGGCCGTAGCGCGTGAGCGTCGTATTTTTGCGCGTGATGATGCCGATCTCCATGTACTCGTCTACATCGAGCGGAATCGAAATGATGCCGGGACCGTTAAGTTCGTGGCTGATCACGCCCGAACACACCGTGTAGCCGTTGAGTCCCATGGCCAGGTTGAACAGCGTCGCACGGTCGCGCACGCGGATATTCTTGCGGCGCTCAAAGGTCGAGGTCAGCTCCTCGGAATAGTAAAACGAGTTATAGCTGCCCTGCTCATAGGACAAGAATGGGTAGTCCTCGAGGTCTTCGAGCGTCACACTGGAGCGGTCAGCCAACGGGTGGTCGGCACACACAAAAACGTGCGGCGTGGCGCAGAAGAGCCCTTCGAACACGAGCTCGTTGGCCGCCAGCATGCGCTCGATAACCTCGCGGTTATGCTCCGACAGATACAGGATGCCCAGTTCGCTTTTCATATGCGCGACGTCCTCGATAATCTCGTGAGTCTGTTCCTCGCGCAGGGTAAAGTCATAGCGCGCGGCATCGAATTCACGGATCACGTCGACAAACGCATTAACGGCAAAGGAATAATGCTGGCAGCTCACACTAAAGTGCGGCACCTGCTCGGACGCGCCCTTGTACTTGCCCTCGAGCAGGTCGGCCTGGTCGAGCACCTGGCGCGCGTAGCCCAAGAAGGTCTCGCCTTCCTCGGACACAATGACGCCCTTGTTGGTGCGCTCAAAGATGTGCACACCCATCTCGTTTTCGAGATCGCGGATCGATGCGGTAATCGAAGGCTGCGACACAAAGAGCCGGCGCGAGGCCTCGGTGATGCTGCCGCATTCGGCAACTTTGACGACATATCTGAGCTGCTGGAGCTTCATGGCTGTCTCCTTAGCTGTTCGTGAGATTCGCGTCGGCAGTACCCGGCAGGCGCATAAACGACGGCATCTCCCCCGTCGCGGCGCAGGCGGCAATCTGATGCAGAGCCCCGGCAACCGCATCGTCTGCCGCAGCGCCGATATGCCAGCGCGCAGCAACCGTGACGGCCTCGTTGGCATTGGCGACCGCAACGGAGTTGGGGACGGCACCGATCATGGGCAGGTCGTTATCGGAATCGCCAAATACGGCCACCTCGTCGGACGTCAGGTCCAAAGCGCGCGCCAGCTCCAGCGCGGCGCAACCCTTGTCCCAACCTGCTGGAAGAATGTCGAACAGGCGCACACGATTGTTGGGAAACACGAGCGAGAGTTCCGGCACCTCGGCGGCAACGCACTCGCGTAGCTCCGCGAGCTCCTCACGCGAACGAGCACTCCAGATATTCGCCTTGAACACCGGTGCGTCATCGACGACAGGACGGCACGGGGCCTCTTCGCCCTTGAGCCATGCGTTGCCGCCCGACTCCATGGCGCGGCGCACGCGCTCGGGGTCGCTCGTCACACAATAGGCATCGTTGCCCCAAAAGTCATCACCCAGGCCGTAGACCTTCAGATACGTATCGTCGGTCTCTTGCTCCAAGTAGTCAGTCAAGCGCATAAGGGCGGCGTTGTCAGTCGCATGCGAGGCTACCACCTCGCCGTCCACAAACATGACCTGGCCGTTGCAGAACGCGCCGGTCGAGAAGCACTCGGCGCGATTGCGGAACATCCAGCCCATCGCGGACGGTTGACGGCCCGAAACCGGGCCAAAGTGCAGGCCCGCCGCCTGCATGGCATGAATGCCCTCGATGGCATAATCGCTGGCGCCGTCGCGCCCGGCCGGAATCAGCGTATCGTCCATATCGGTCAGCACAAGTTTAATCATAAGGCCCCCTCGGTCATTCTTAATCCCGTCTATTGTACCGACCTGCCAAAAAGAGACAGGTTTATATTGGCAGGTTTTATCTGGGAAAACGCAAAGCCCCAGTTGTTACCTGCCAAAATAAACCTGTCCCTTTTTGGCAGGTGCGCTAGTATAGGAAACAACAGATTCGATGCGGGAGTGCCGGCGGTGCAAACCACAAGGCTGAGAGGGCATGGGGCCCAATCCTTTGAACCTGTCAGTTAATGCTGGCGTAGGGAGCATGCCGCCTTTTTAGGGGCGCTGTCTATGCACAGCGCCCCTTTTCTATGCCAAGGAGGCATGTGCAGTGATCGATTCGAAACAGCTCAAGCAAAACGTGGTCAAGGCAGTGGAGAAGATTCGCGCCACCAATCCGATGGCGGGCTCCATCACCAACACGGTGACGATTGACTTTGTCGCCAACGCGCAGCTCGCCGTGGGCGGATCGGCCGCCATGGTCTATCTGCCCGACGAGGGCGAGGCGCTCGTTGCCGGCGGCGGCGCCATCTATCTGAACATGGGCACACTCTTCCCCATCTACGAGCAGACGATTCCCCGCGCGGCCAAGGCGGCACACGACGCCGGCAAGCCCTGGGTGCTCGATCCGGTGGGCCTGGGCATCGGCAGCCTGCGCACCCAACTGGTAGGCGAACTCAAGCAGTACAAACCCGCCATCGTGCGCGGCAATGCCTCCGAGATTATCGCGCTCGCCGGCCTGTGGGGCCTTGAGGGCGAAGCGGCCGATCTGAGTCGCGTGCGCGGTGTCGATACCACCGACACGGTAGACGCCGCCCGCGGCGCCGCCGTGGCGCTCGCCCGCTACACCGGCGGCGCCGTTGTGGTCTCGGGCGAAGTCGACCTGATTACCGACGGCACGACCGTGGCCAAGTCCCACGGCGGCAGCCCGCTCATGTCCAAAATCACCGGCTGCGGTTGCTCGCAGGGCGGCGTGCTGGCCGTGTATGCCTGCGCCGCCGACCCGTTTACGGCGGCCATCTGCGGCACGGGCGTCTACAACGTTGCCGGCACGCGTGCCGCCGCCGTCGCCGATGCCCCGGCAAGCTTTAAGGTCGCCTTTATCGACGAGCTCTACCGCGCGACCGCCCAGAACATTGCCGATAACCAACTCGAGCTCGAGGAGGCATAAGCCATGTCCGAGCCCGCAACCATTGCCGGCATGAACACACTCGTCGCCGTGGCCATCGCCCCGTGCGGCACCGGCGACGAGCTATCTGCCGAGGTCGCCGAGGTCGTGCGCGTCATTCGCGAGAGCGGCCTTCCCAACCGCACCACCTCGATGTTCACCGAGATCGAGGGCGACTGGGACGAGGTCATGCAGGTCGTACGCGACGCAACCTTTGTGTTGGCGAGCAAGGGCATCCGCACCGAAGTCGTGCTCAAAGCCGATATTCGACCCGGATTTACCGACACCATGACCGGCAAACTCGAACGCATGGAAGCGCAAATCAAAAAGCAGGAGGAAGCACGATGAGCATCCGCGACAACCTTGATATCTCTGCCTATCTGGTACTCGGCCCCGAAAACACCCTCGGGCGACCCGTGGGCGATGTGGTGGCTCAGGCGCTCGACGCCGGCTTTACCTGCATCCAGGTGCGCTCCAAGGTGGCAAGCGCCCGCGAGATCATCGCACTGACGGGCGATGCCGCGCAGGCCATCGCCCAGGCCGGCAAAACCGGGCAGGTCGCACTGCTGATCGACGACCGCCTTGACTGCGTACTTGCCGCACGCGAGCAGGGTATTGCCGTCGACGGCGTGCACGTGGGCCAGAGCGACATCCCCGTCGAGGTCTGCCGCAAACTTTTGGGCCCCGATGCCATCGTGGGTCTTTCGGCCCGCTGCGAGGAGATGCTCGAGTACGTCAAGACCGCCGACATGAGCCTGGTCGATTACCTGGGCGTAGGCCCGCTCCACGAGACCGAAACCAAGCGCGACTGCGGACGTGCGGCAGATGGCTCCATCATCACCAAGAGCTTTGAGGACCTGGCTGCCCTCCATGCAGCAAGCCCCGTGCCCATCGTGGTGGGCGGCGGCGTCAAGAAAGCCGACCTGCCGCAGCTCAAGGCAGCCGGCGTCGACGGCTTTTTCGTGGTGAGCGCCGTCTGCAGTGCCGACGACCCCCACGCCGCAGCTAAGGAGCTCGTCGACACCTGGCAGCAGGCATAAGCCTAGACCGAGCAGTTGCTCCGCAGTCCCATATCTTCAATAGCGGAAAGCGCATCCCAGTTTGGACGTCCATTCTGGGATGCGCTTTCCGCATAGAGGACCAGCGGGAAACTGCGTCCCAGTCTGAACGCTGATTACGGGATGCAGTTTCCGGCGTAGTCCCTACCCCGCCAGATACGCTTCCAGCGCGGGCAACGTCGCCTCCGCATCGCGACGGCCGATCTGGTAGATGCGCTCGAGTTCATCGGGCTCGCGGCACAGCGACGGCACCTTCACCGATTCGCTCGGCCGCACCACAAAGATCTCGCCAGCGGCTTCGCGACGCGCCAGGTCATCGAGCGTGGCATTGTAGACCTCGTGCCGACGCTCAAGCGCCGCAACAAACTCCGGATAGTGACGATACACGCGACGCAGCATAGGCATCACGCTATTGGGCTGCTTTACAAAGCCCGCCGGCTGCGTCAGCACCACCACGTTGCGGTCATAACCCTGCGCAAACAGCCAAGCGCTGGGAATGGAATCGGCAACACCGCCATCCAAGTACTTACGACCCTCGATGGCAACAGGACGCGTCGCCACGGGAATCGCCGACGACGCACGGATCCACTCGATATCGCGCTCGTCGCCATAGGGCAGGTCATGGTAGACGGCCTGCCCCGTCTTAAGATCGGTACATACGCACGTAAACCGCATGGGGCAGGCGCGATATGCCTCCAGATCGATGGGATCGCGCTCGATGGGTACCTCATGATAGGCAAACTCGGCATTGAACATATCGCCGGTTCGCAACCAACTCGTCACGCTCGCATAGCGCTTGTCGGCGCAATAGGCCTTGTTGTAGCGAATGGCGCGGCCAATCTGGCGCGATTTAAAGTTGTAGCCAAACGCCGCGCCCGCCGAGACACCCACCATATGGTCGCAGGTTAAGCCGTGCTCCATCCATACGTCGAGCACGCCCGCCGTATACATACCGCGGTAGCCGCCTCCCTCGAGCGCAAGCCCCACCGTGCGCGTCGTGTCTGGCTGTGCCATGCGACCATCTCCGTTCCCGTGTTTTAAAGCGGAACAAGTATACCCGCCAACATATATCGACTCAGTCGCATTTATATCGAGCATCGCATCGTCACGCTACCGATTGGCGAATAATAGCCGCCCGCGGCAGGGGCACCCATATACAATCCTCTATTGTTGTTTATACTACTCAATAGTTATCAGCAGCGAACACGGACCGACATATTAAACCAGCGACGCAGCAAGGCGGGGGCCTGGATACACGCAAAGCGTTGAGCAGCAACGCGTGTGTACAACGAGCTCGCCCGACGCAATACACCCCGACCTCAGGAAGCCGCTTACAGCATGGATATCGCCAGCAATTACACCGAGACGCTCGAAAAGACCATCCGTGACCTTCTCGAGCGTCAGGACGATCTGATCAGGACTGCCTTTACCGACGAGCTCACCGGTCTTGGCAACCGCGGCGGCTTTACCCGTTCCCTCGAGGAAATCTGGGAGCAGGAATTGCCCGTAACCATGGCGTTTATCGACATCGATAACCTTAAGCACTGCAACGACATCTTTGGACACGACGAGGGCAACCGCTATATCTTGCAGGTGAGCCTCTATCTCAAGCTGTATATGAAGGTGGACGAGGCGGCATTTCGCCTGGGAGGCGACGAGTTTGCCATCCTGTCCACAATCGCGACCGAGGATGACCTTGCCGAACGTCTGGAGCACTGTCGAGAGGTCCTGCTCAAAAATAACGATTCCGAGATGCCTCACTCGTTTAGCTACGGAGTGTCACACGCCGACCCCGCCCTGGGCGAAGCCTCCAATCGCATGACGCTCGATGCCGACCATCGCATGTACGACTACAAGCTGCGCCATGCCGTGCACCTTGATCGACGCAATATCACGCAAGTCCACGCCGACGATTTCGAAGTAAGCGATCGCATTTTCGACGCCCTTTCGATGCTCAACGAAGGCCGCTATTTCTTTATCGAGAACCTGGACAAACATCGCACCCTTTGGTCACAAGGCGCTATGCGCGACCTTGGCCTTCCTTCGGAGCATATAGACAACTGCCACGATTACTGGAAAACGCGCGTCCATCCCGATGACCTCGAGGCCTATAGCGACGATATCGACCAGATCTATAACGGCTCCAAGCACCGTCGCGTCATGCAATACCGCGTACGCAATGCCGCGGGCGACTACGTCCTTTGCCGCGCTCGCGGGTTTCGTATCGACGGCGACGGAAATACCCCCTCGCTCTATGTCGGCGAGCTCGTCAACCACTCGCTTGCCGAAACCGTCGACGCCGCTACGGGCCTCGGAACGCAGCGTATGCTGATCAACGCTATCGATGCCTGCCGTCGCGACCGTTGCGAGACGGGGCTTATAGCGGTCCGCGTTCGCGGCACGGCAAAGCTCAACGAGCTCTATGGGGCCGAGGCTGTCGACAACATGCTCGCCGAATACGCAGGCCGCATGTTGTCGATCACCCGCGGCAGGAGTCGCGTCTTCCGCTCACGAAACGCCCAGTTCGTCGTGCTTAGCAACGAGTTGGGCCACGAGGCATTCGAGCAACTGACCCATCATCTTAAAGAAGCCGTTTTCGCTCCTGTTCAAATCGCGGGCGATACCATTACCCCCGTCTGCCTCGTCGTTCCGGCCTTTTACGAGCGCTTAATCAATCAAGCGACCGCCGTTTTAGGCGAGCTCGACCGTCGTCTTCGTGCGGCCGGTGGGCTTGTTCCCAACGACAGCCTCCCCATACCTGAGATTGAGCGCAAAAGCGCCGTCGCCGAACGCATCGATACGCTCACGGGCCTCTATCGACCCAGCGAGTTTATGCGGCGTGCCAACGCATTTCTGAGGACAGGGCGCGACGGCGCTTGGTGTATCACTACCGTCGACATGGGACACATGCGGCTGTTCAACGAATGGCACGGACAGGCCGAGGGCGACCGCATGCTCGCCGATGTGGGCACGGTCCTCAAGGACATCGAGAATGCCGACATGGGCGTCGCAGGGTACTGGGGCCAAGATGACTTTTGCGTACTCATCCCCTTTGAGCACGACACCGTCCATAAAATCTATAACCGCGTTCGCGAGGCCGTGGCCAAGCATGATAACGGCGTAGGTTTCTGGCCGTCCATGGGTGTCTACCCCATCGACTCCAACGAGGAAATCACCATCGATGCACAGGCCAAGGCCATGTTTACCAATCGGCGCGCGAAAAACGACTTTAAGGATCGCATTGCCGTCTTTCGCCCCGAGGAATACAAGCGCGAGGTTGCGTTTCACCGCACCCTCACCGAGTTCCAGTATGCGCTCTCAAACGACCGCATCACCTACTACCTGCAGCCACTGGTTGATATGGAAACCGGCGAGATCATTGGCGCCGAGGCGCTCACACGCTGGATCGACAAAGATGGATCGTTAATTCCGCCCGCGTCCTTTATCCCGGCGCTCGAGGAAAGCGGCTTTGTGGTGACTCTCGACAAGTACATTTGGCAGGGTGTCGCCTCGTGGCTGCGCAAGCGCATCGATCGAGG
Source organism: Collinsella sp. AF05-9 (assembly GCF_003465595.1). Taxonomy (NCBI): domain Bacteria; kingdom Bacillati; phylum Actinomycetota; class Coriobacteriia; order Coriobacteriales; family Coriobacteriaceae; genus Collinsella; species Collinsella sp. AF05-9. The sequence continues at coordinate 36,698 of NZ_QSBB01000013.1, read as the reverse complement.
ACTTCGCGTGGTTCCGGTCTCGCTTAATGTGTCGCGCGTGGATATCCTTGCCTGCGACGTTGCCGAACATATGGGGGCGCTCGCCGCCCAATACAACCTACCGCCCGAGCTCATGCGTATCGAGATCACCGAGACGGCTTATACGGGGGAGTCCGAAGCCGTGGACAAACTGACAGCCGACCTGCACACCCGCGGCTTCTCGACCTATATGGACGATTTTGGCACCGGCCAGTCCACGCTCGCGATGCTCAAGAACGTCAACGTCGATGTTATCAAGCTCGACCGCACCTTTTTGCCTGATGGGAAAACCGACAACCGGAGCTCCCAGATCGTGTCGTCTATGCTCGAGATGGCGCAGTCGCTCCATCTGCCCGTCGTGGTCGAAGGCGTCGAGACAAATGAGCAGGCGAACATGCTACGACAGATGGGCGCCCGCTACGCTCAGGGCTTCCTCTACTACCGCCCCATGCCGGCGAAGGATTTTGAGGCATTGTTCGATGGTGGCAATAACAACTGATACGCTCGCGCGCAAAACACCACCGTCTAGGGGAGCATTTGTCCCCATTGGCTAACTCATATCCCCAATTCAAACCGAATTGGGGATATGATACGGAGCATCCTGTCACCCAAGGAGGTTATCCATCATGAACGAGTCGTATCGCATGGGCGAGCAGTCAATCATTGCCCATCTTCAGCGGCTTGCGAACGGGGCCTCAACCGCCGAGCTCGACGTTGACGCGCTGCCCACGGAGTTGCGCGCCGTCGGCGAGCAACTGCAGAAAACGCTCGCCGTCTTGCAACAAGAACGCCAGCTGCTCGAACGTAGCGCCTATATCGATTCGCTCACCAATCTTGGCAACCGCGGTGGACTCGACCGCCATGTCAATCAGCTCTGGCGCAAAGGCGCCCCCTTCACCTGCGCCTATATTGACATCGATCACCTCAAGCACTGCAACGATAAGTTTGGCCACGCCGAGGGCAACCGCTATATTCTGGGCATCTGTCGTGCGCTCACCGAGACCATGGAGCACGATGAAATGCTGTTCCGTATCGGTGGAGATGAATTTGTACTCGTGTCCCCCACGACAGGCGAAGCCGAGCTCGAGCAGCGCTTGGAGCGGACACGCACCGATCTTGTCGAGGCAACATCGGACGGCAAGGCGCCCATGATCGCCAGTTTTAGTTTTGGCTGCTCGCACGTCGACCCGCTTGCAGGCGATACGCGTCGCCAGATGACGATGGATGCCGATCGCAAAATGTATCGCTACAAGCTCATGCACCGCGTGCAGCAACCGAAAGAAGACAACGCGCCGATGCGGCCGATTGCCGATCAACTTCCTTGCAACGACCGCGTGTTCCAGGCGATCTCCATGAGCTCCGAGACACGCTATCCGTTTATCCTTAACCTCGATACCGGCGAATCGCAATGGTCGATTAATGCCGTGCGCGATTTCGACCTACCCTCCCAGCATCCCTACAACTCACTCGATATGTGGCTTGCCCGCGTTCACCCCGAAGACCGCGACAACGTGCGCAGCGAGCTCGATATGGTGGTAAACGGCGCGTGGCACTTCCATTACATGCAGTATCGCGTGATGGATGCTACCGGAGCGTACGCGCTTTGCGACTGCACGGGCTACCGCTTGGACGGCACCGATACCGAGCCTAACATGTACGTGGGCATTATCATCAACCGAAGCCTGGCAGATACGACCGATTCCGTGACCGGTCTGGGCGATATTCACGCCCTGGTCAACGCCATTGGCGAGATTCGTCGCGTGGCGCGCAAGGCGAGCATGGTCGCCATTAAAATCGACGATATCGCTCAGGTCAATGCCCGCTTTGGCTTTGATGCGGGCGATCGCGTTTTGGCGGAAAGCGCCGCCTGCCTCATGGATTGTTCGCGCGGCAAGGGTCGTCTGTTCCGTTCGACGGGACCGATGTTCGTGGCGCTTTTCGACGAATTCGATCCCGAAGAGATCGACGCGATCGCAGAGGAAATCGAGCGGTTCCTGGGCTCTCCCGTGCTCCTTGGCTCATTTGAATATCAGCCGCCCCTTCGCGTGGCGACGCTTCATCTGGACGCCGTCGACCGACAGCCCGTTTCCATTTTGAACGAACTCAATGCGCTGATTAAAGAGGCGCCGCAGGTACCGGGCACCAAGCTGGACTAGCGACGTAGGGCGCGATGTGAAACACAAGCCGTTTCGCATCGCGCCCCGCGCCATCTGCCCTCTCGTGCGATAATCCTCCGCAGAAGTCACCGACAGCAGAGGGAGTTTGTGATGAAGGTTCTTTTGGTCAATGGCAGCCCCAAGGCAAACGGCAACACCGCCCGCGCACTCGCCGAGGTCGCCGAGCAACTTAGGGCCGAGGGCATCGATACCGAGACGTTTCAACTGGACGCCAAGCCCATTCGCGATTGCATCGGTTGCGGCCAGTGCGGCAAGCTTGGCGGTCGCTGTACCTTTGACGACGACGTGGTCAACGAGCTGATCGCTGCCGCCGAACAGGCCGACGGCTTTGTCTTTGGCTCGCCCGTCTACTACGCACATCCCAGCGGACGCATCCTCTCGGCACTCGACCGCGCATTCTATGCAGGCAGCAAGGCCTTTGCGCACAAGCCGGGCGCCGCTGTCGCCGTTGCCCGTCGCGGTGGCACGTCGACCACCTTCGATGTGCTCAACAAGTACTTCACCATCAACCAGATGCCCGTGGTGGCATCCACCTACTGGAACAACGTCTTTGGCGCCATGCCGGGCGAGGCCGCCCAGGACGCCGAAGGCCTTGCCACCATGCGAAACATCGGCAAAAACATGGCCTGGCTGCTGCGTTGCATCGAGGCGGGAAAGTCCGCCGGCATCGAAGCGCCCCAGGCCGATCGCGCTAGGACCAACTTCATCAGGTAGAACGGCGGAACCAAACAATGAACGTGCAGATCTTCGGTACCAAAAAGTCCTTCGATACCAAGAAGGCGCAGCGCTATTTTAAGGAGCGCCGCATTAAGGTGCAGTTTATCGACCTTAAAGAAAAGGAGATGAGCAAGGGCGAGCTCACGAGCGTGATGCAGGCGGTCGGCGGTATCGACAAGTTGCTCAACCCCAAGGCTAAGGACGAGGAGACGCTCGCGCTCATCCAGCACCTCACCCCTAGCCAGCGCTTCGACAAGCTGCTCGAAAACCAGCAGGTCTTGGCCGAACCCATCGTGCGCAACGGCAAAAAGGCCACCGTCGGTTATTGCCCCGATGTATGGGGAGCCTGGGAGTAGCCTGTGTTATTTGCCGGCGCGTGGGTATAAGAGCAGGCGTTTGGCATATGATTCAACTGTAAGCCATGTCTAACAAAGGAGGGCACATGCCCAACAAACCCGTGAAGATCATCATGCTTACCGGATACCTCGGTGCCGGCAAGACCACGCTGCTCAACCACATCCTCGCCAACGACGGCGGCATCCGCGCCGCCGTGATCGTCAACGATATCGGCGAGATCAACGTCGACGCCAGCCTCATCGCCGACGGCGGCCTTTCCGAGACCGACGACCTTATCCCGCTCACCAACGGCTGCATCTGCTGCACGCTTTCGGACGACCTGGCCAACCAGCTGCAGGGCATCGCCGATTCGGGCAAGTTCGACTACATCATCATCGAGGCCTCGGGTATTTGCGAGCCTATCCCCATCGCCTACACCATCTCGAGCTTCTGCGACGAGGCCAAGGTGGGCGGCGAGCCCAAGCTCGCGCTCGACAACATCGTGGCCGTGGTCGACTGCGCCCGCATGTACGACGAGTTCAACGGCGGTCGCGACCTGCTGGCCGAGGACATTGACGAGGATGACATCGAGAGCCTGCTCATCCAGCAGATCGAATTTTGCTCCACGCTGATCCTCAACAAGACCGATACCGTCACGCCTGAGCAGATTGCCGAGCTCAAGGCCATTGTGCGCAGCCTACAGAAGGACGCCGTGATTGTCGAAGCCCAAAACGGCGAGGTCCCCATGGAGGAGCTGCTCGACACCGACCGCTTCGACTTTATGCGCGCCTACAACTCCGCCGCTTGGATCGAGGCCATGGAGCATCCCGAGGAGCACGACGACCCCGAGGTGCTCGAGTACGACATCGAGACCTTTGTGTACTCGCGCCGCAAGCCGTTTGACCTGCAGAAGTTCACCGATTTTGTTGAGCAGGAGTGGCCCGACGAGGTCATCCGCGTCAAGGGCCCGCTGTGGCAGACCGGCAATCCGGACATGTGCTACATGTTTGAGCAGGCCGGCCACCAGATGCGCCTGATGGAGAACGGTCTGTTTGTCGATTCTGCGCCCGAGGGCGAGAAGCAGAAGATTATCGACGAGAACCCCGAGATCATGCAGATTTGGGACGACGAGACGGGCGACCGCATGACGAGCCTGTGCATCATCGGCCGTCACATGGACAAGGATGCGCTCATCGCCTCCCTCGATGCCTGCCTGACCGACTGGCACCGCGCCTAGGTTATCGAAGCGGGCATTTTCCGCCCACGTAACCGCCAAACCACCACGAAGGTGCCTGTCCCCTTCGTGGTGGTTTTTCGTTCTATGCCAAGGAGATTCATGTTCAATATCGTGCTGTATGCACCCGAGATTCCGGCCAATACGGGTAATATCGGCCGCACCTGCGTGGTCACCGGTGCCCATTTGCACCTGGTAGAGCCGCTGGGCTTTTCGCTCGACGACAAGACGGTGCGTCGCGCCGGCCTGGGCTACTGGCAAAACTTGGACGTGACCACCTATGCCGGCTGGGAGGATTTCCTTGCGCGCAACGACCTCTCCCCCGCCGACGAGCGCCTGCACCTGCTGACCAAAAAGGCGCGCCGCACCTATGCGCAAAGCACCTACCGCGACGGTGACTATCTGGTCTTTGGCAGCGAGAGCTCGGGGATTCCCGAGCCGCTGCTTGCCGCGGCGCCCGCATGCTGCGAGCGCATTCCCATGCTGCGCGACTGTGATTCGCTCGATAACGCCGAAGTCTGGGAGGCCCACGAGGAGGCGCTCGGGCATACCAAGGACAGCCACGAAGCCATCCTTCGGCAGGATATCTGCGGCAACTTTATCGACCCGGCCGACTACCGCATTAGTGCACTCAACCTCTCCAACAGCGCCGCCATCGTCCTCTACGAAGCCCTGCGCCAGACAGGCTTTCCTGGCATGTGACAAAGGGACTGTCCCTTTGTCACATTGATGCACCAAATAACGAGCCGTCGCTTTTAACCAGAATTAACTAGAATAAAATGGAGTTAAACGGCGATGTGAAAGGAGAGCCTTGTGGAATATCTCGAGAACCCGTTTACCCCCAGTTTTGGTGAGGTTCCTGCCCATCTCGCCGGCAGACAACAGATTATTCGGGATTTGGACCGTGCCTTCTTGAGCCAGCGTAGACGCCCGGAATTGACCTCGATCTTCTCAGGTGCGCGTGGAACCGGTAAAACCGCTCTCATGTCGTCGCTCGCGACAAGGGCAGAATCCCACGGCTGGATAGCCGTAAAGACGACCGCGCTCTCGGGAATGCTTGAGGAAATCGAGTTCGGGGCGAAACGTGCTGCAGGCCATCTCATCGACCCGTCTAACAACTTCGAAGTCACCGGTCTCGGAATTGCACCATTCGGCAGTATCGAGGTCAATCGCGTTCACGATGCCTCGACTTGGCGTTATCGCATGAGCGACATCATCGACCAGCTCAACGAAACGGGCACCGGTCTGCTCGTCACGGTTGATGAGGTCGACCCGACGCTCGACGAGATGATCCAGCTCGCAGCCACGTATCAGCACTTTGTGACCGATGGGAAACGCGTCGCCCTACTCATGGCGGGACTTCCTAACAACGTCTCGACGTTGCTGAACCACAAGACGGTCTCGTTCCTTCGTCGCGCCCAGCAATATCATCTGGGGCGTATCGCCGACTACGATGTACGCGAGGCCTTGATCCGAACGATCCAGGAAAACGACCGTTTGGCGGATGCCGAGGGAATCGATAAGGCCGTTCGCTCGATTTCGGGCTTTCCCTTCCTTTTGCAGCTTGTGGGTTACCGCGCCTGGGATCTCACGAGCAACTCGAGAGAAATATCGTCTCGCGACTTTGACCAGGGAATCAAAATCGCACGCGACGAAATGGACGACCGGATCCTCGCGGCGACCTATCGGGAACTCACTGCAGAGGACAAGCGATTCCTCATCGCCATGCTCGATGACGAGGAAGAGTCCACCACCGCCGACCTTGTCGGGCGCCTTAAGCGTTCGCCGCAACAGGTCTCCCGCTACCGACGCCGCATGATAGACGCAGGCATTATTGGGGAACGCGGGCGCGGTATCGTCGCTTTTGAATTACCGTTCTTCCGCGACTATCTCGCCGCTCAATGCGTGAAATAGGCATCAATGTGACAAAGGGACAGTCCCTTTGTCACATTCGGTTAGAGGTAGCGGCCGGTGATGCTTGCGGAGCAGGCAGCGATGTCGCCCGGCGTGCCGACACAGACGATTTGTCCGCCTGCGTCGCCGCCGCCCGGGCCCATGTCGATCACGTAATCGGCGTTACGGATAAGGTCGAGGTCGTGCTCGATCACGATAACCGTGGCGCCCTTGGCAACAAGGCCATCAAACACACTCAGCAACACCTGAACATCGAGCGGATGCAGGCCAATCGTGGGCTCGTCGAATACGAATACGGCATCGTCCTGCACGCGGCCCATCTCGCTCGCAAGCTTAAGGCGCTGCGCCTCGCCGCCCGAAAGCGCCGGCGTGGGCTCACCAAGCGTGAGATAACCCAAGCCCAGGTCGTGCAAGGTCTGTAAACGCACCTGAACCTTCTTGAGTCCGACGGTCGCGTCGAGGGCCTCATCCACGCTCATATCCATGAGCTGCGGCAACGTAAGCAGGCTGCCGTCCTTGCCCTCGCGATGAATATGCGAGGCCGCGTCTGCATAACGCGAGCCGTGGCATGCAGGGCAGACGATCTCGACATCGGGCAAAAACTGCACGTCGAGCGATATCGAGCCCGTGCCATCGCACGTAGGGCAGCGCAAAGCGCCAGTGTTGTAGCTAAAGGCACCCGCTTTATATCCTGCCGCCTTGGCCTCGGGCGTACGGGCGAAGGCGCGGCGCAGCTCATCATGGATGTCGGCATAGGTCGCTACCGTCGAGCGTACGTTGGCGCCGATGGGCGTGGCGTCAATCAGGTTGGCGCGCGCGATGCCCTCGGCATCGACCCAACGCACGTGCCTTGGCAGGCGCTCACCGGCTGCCTGTGCCTTGAGCGCCGGGATGAGCGTCTCGAGCACCAACGTCGTCTTGCCCGAACCCGAAACGCCCGTCACCGCGACAAGGCGGCCGCGCGGGATATCGACTTCGAGCGGTTTGACGGTATGGATGGCATCGGTCGCCATGTGGATATGGCCTAGGTCGAACATTTCGTCGTCAGCCACCTGCGGGCGCAGACGCTTGGGGTCCGAGCGCAAGAACGGCGCGATGCGGCTGCCCTGCGATTGCTCGACCTCACATACCGTACCGGCGGCGATTACATGGCCGCCGCCTGCTCCCGCAACGGGGCCCATCTCGACCAGATAGTCGGCTTCTGCCAGCACGCGCGTGTCGTGGTCGACAACAACCACGGTATTGCCGTCGACCACCAGATCGCGCATCACGCCCACCAAGCCGTCGACATTGGCAGGATGCAAGCCGATCGAAGGCTCGTCCAGCACATACAGCACGCCCGTCGATCGGTTACGCACCACGCGGGCGAGCTGCACGCGCTGACGCTCGCCCGTGGAGAGCGTGGCACCGGCGCGGTCGAGTGAAAGGTAATCGAGGCCCAGATCGACCAGTCGACGGGCCGTGCTCAAAAACGAATCGCAGATATCCGTCGCCATGGGCTGCATCTCGGCCGGCAAGGATGCGGGCACCCCGCGCACCCACTCAATCGCCTCACCCAGCGTCATAGCCGCGGCCTGCGCCAGATTGATACCGCGCACCTGGGGATGGCGTGCGGCCTCGGAGAGACGCGTGCCGCCACAGTCACGGCATGGCCCCTCGCGCAAAAAGCGCGCCACGCGCTTGAGGCCCTTGTCGTCCTTAACCTTGGCGAGCGCATTCTCGACGGTATAGACAGCGTTGTAATAGGTAAAATCGAGCGGCGTGGCGCCCTCGCCGTTTTTGGGAACGTAGAGAATGTGCTTTTTAACCGCCGGACCGTGGAACACGATGTCGCGCTCTTGAGGCGTGAGCTGGTTAAACGGCACGTCGGTGCGCACGCCCATCTCGCCGGCTACCTGCTTCATCAGATCCCACATGAGCGTACCCCAGGGAAGCACCGCGCCTTCGTTGATGGTCTTTGACTCGTCGGGCACCAGGCTCGCTTCGTCCACCTCGCGCATGACACCAGTGCCGCCGCAGGTAGGGCACGCACCGCCGCTGTTAAAGGCAAGGTCCTCGGCACTCGGCGCGTAGAACTCGCGGCCGCATGCGGGGCACGTGAGCGACAGGCCCGCAGCCACGTTAAGGCTCGGCTCCACACGCGCCCCGCAATGTGGGCACACGTGATGGGCACAGCGGCTAAAGAGCAAACGCAGACTGTTGTTGAGCTCGGTCATGGTACCAAAGGTCGAGCGCACGCCTGGCACACTGGGACGCTGATGCAACGCGAGTGCCGCCGGTACGTGCAATACCTCGTCCACCTGGGCGTGCTCGGCCTGCGTCAGGCGACGTCGAGTATAGGTGCTGAGCGCCTCCAGGTAACGGCGCGAGCCCTCGGCATAAAGAACTCCCAGCGCCAGCGAGCTCTTGCCCGAGCCCGACACGCCGGCAATGCCCACGAGCCTCCCCAGCGGAATATCGATATCGATGTCCTTGAGATTGTGGACACGTGCACCGCGCACCTCGATAGCCTGCGGGCTCATCTTCTGTTCCGTCACCTTTATCACCCTACTCATGCCATAAAACGCGGTCGCGGATATACTCGCCCAGCATGGGCACGGTAAACCGCACAAGGCCGTATCCGGCGGCCTCGATGACGCGCTCGCGAATCAGGCTTGCGCGATATTTACTCGCCCAGCTCTGGGTACGGTCGCAGCGCTCAATGATATCCGCCGTGCGCGTCGGCTTGTCCTCGTCAACCGCCATAGCCTCGATAAAGAGGCGCTGAGGGCTGCGCAGACCGTAATACAGAGGTGCGTCAACCGCTTCGTAGAACTCGGAGACGGCATCCGCATGGCCATTCTCGACATCGCGCCTTTCGATGACTTGCGAGCCACGCCGGACAGCAGACCGCCACATGTAATAGCCCACCAGCTGAACCATATAGGGATGCCCCATGCTCTTGCGCGCCGCAAGGTCCGCCGTCTCCGCGTCAACGTAAAGACCAGCGTCTTTGACCGTCTGGATATACGAATCGCGCACTTTGGGCAAAGATATTGCCCCCAACGTACGCTGCTGGGCACGCCGCAAAAACGTCACGCTCGGCTCTTCGAGCAGATCGTCAACCATACTGGGCAAGCCGGCGAACGCCAGCGCAAGACCGCGCTGGTCGCTATCGGGCAAGCCCGTGGCATCCTGGTCTCCGAGCACCTGCTGATAGAGGACGGCAAGAGCCGCCAGTTCCTCGATAGACACCGATTGTGCCTCGTCAATCGCAAACAAGACGCCCTTGCCCGGACCGAGCTTCTTGAGACGCTCGTTGACCAGCCCTCGCAATGTCTCGCCTTTTGCCCGCGCCGCCTCGACCGACATCCGGCCAAACGACGGCCCAAACTCCATTGACGTCACAACGGGTTTATTCGAGCGAAGCGCGTCGGCCAAGCGGTCGCACAAACCAAGCGAAGCGGAATCGGAGACAACCGCCCATCCGCGCTCGCTGGCTAGACGTTGCAGCTCCCGCAGGAGAACCGTTTTGCCACAGCCGCGGTTTCCCGTAATGAGCATGAGCCTGCCCGGCGCTCCGGCGCCGTTGTCGAGCCCTTCCTCAAAATCTTCGATGACCGACTCGCGACCGATGAGTATCGGAGGCCGCTTACCAGCTGTGGGCTTAAAGGGGTTTGGATTCATATCGGCCTCCTCGGATTGGCAAACCCTGGTAACAGTTATACCAACTTATACTGAGTTATACCAATAGCATGTGACAAAGGGGCTGTCCCTTTGTCACATGTGGCCGAAAAACTCGGCGTCTGCTGCTCGCCAGGGACGGAAGGTGGCGGGATCGATCTTTACGTGCGCTGCGGCGGGCACGTCATACCATTTGACCGTGTAGCCGGCGCCATGAGAGCAAAAGACCGAGTCGGGCGTGTTGGGCAGATCGGCCTCGGGCTCATAGGCGGCCGTCTCGATTACGCGCTCGGCATCATGGCAAGCCGCATAACCGGCGAACTCCAGGTACAGATGACCGCGCCCGCTCGTGTAGGCAGCCACCTCCAGCGCGTAATCCTGCACCTCGGATGCCGGCACGCGACCCACAAGCTTCGCTCGGTCTCCCGCCATCGTCGGCGGCTCGTACTCGGCACCCATGCGTGTGACATCTGACAACGCCCGGCCCACGCACTCCCCCGGCACCTCGAGCTCAAAGTGGTACCACGGCTCCAGCAACACGTCTGCGCCGACCTCGCGCGCCTGCATCAAACCCTGGCGAATCGCGCGATACGTGGCCTGGCGAAAATCGCCGCCCTCGGTGTGTTTGGCATGCGCGCGGCCGCCCGTGAGCGTAATGCGCACATCGGTGATGGGCGAGCCCGTCAGCACGCCCAGGTGGTCGCGCTCCATAGCGTTGGTGAGTGCCAAACGCTGCCAGTTAGGATCGAGCTCGTCGGTCGAGGTCACGGTGCCAAACTGCACACCCGAACCCGCCGGCAACGGCTCCAGGCGCAGATGCACCTCGGCATAGTGGCGCAGCGGCTCAAAGTGGCCCACGCCCTCGACCGGCCGCGAAATAGTCTCCTTATAGAGAATGCCGCCGGGCTCAAACTCGACCGCAAGGCCAAAACGATCGGCCAACACCCGCTGCACGACCTCGAGTTGCACGGCGCCCATCAGCTGCAAATGAATCTGCTCTAGATGCGTATTCCAGCTTACGCCGAGCATGGGATCTTCATCCGCCAACTCACTCAGCGCTTTGAACACCGCATGGACGTCGTGTTCGCCCGGAAGCACCGTATAGGTAAGGACCGGCGCAATGACGGGCGCATCGCCCGCGGGCTCCGCGCCCAGGGCGTCCCCTGGGCGAACGTGCGCAAGACCCGTCACGGCACAAATACCGCCAGCAGCAACTTCTTGCGCAAGCTCATACTTCTCGCCGTTATAGATGCGTACTTGATCGACCTTCTGCTCCCATGCCCCGGCACCGGAACGTCCGTCAATCATCTGCTTGGCGCGCAGCGTGCCACCGGTCACTTTAACCCAAGCCAAACGCTCGCCGCGATCTCCGCGGCTGACACGATAGACGCGCGCGGCAAACTCCGGGAGCCACGCCTGTTCACGCATCAGCGCGCACATGCCATCCAACAGCTCGTCCACGCCTTGGTCCTTGAGCGCCGAGCCGGCAAAGCAGGGAAAGAGCTTGCGCTCGGCAACCATGCGCGACAGCGTTACGACAGAAAGCTCACCCGCTTCAAAAAACTCCTCGAGCGCCGCCTCGTCCAACGCAGCAGCGTCCTCCTGAACGGCACCGCCCGCCAACAGTTCGTTGGCATCCAGACGGCCTTCGGAAAGACGCTGCCCAAGTTGTGCCAGCAAAACATCGCGGCCGGGATTCTCCAAATCGATCTTGTTGATGAAGATGAACGTCGGGATGTCATAGCGTGCAAGCAGGCACCACAGGGTTTCGGTGTGCCCCTGCACGCCATCGTTGGCGCCCACCACCAGAATCGCGTAGTCCAGGGCACGCAGTGTGCGCTCCGCCTCGGCAGAAAAATCGACATGGCCGGGAGCATCCACGAGCATGACGTGGGTATCGCCGTGGTCGAGCACGGCCTGCGACGAGAAAATCGTGATGCCGCGCTCGCGCTCGATCGTGTTAGTGTCCAGATGCGAATCGCCATCGTCCACGCGGCCACGCTTGCGAATGCGGCCCGCGTTGAACAGCATGGCCTCGGCCAACGTGGTCTTGCCGGCATCGACATGCGCCAAGATTCCAACGACCGCTTGCTTCGACATGGCTCTCCTCTTATTGCAAGCCCATCGCACGCGGCAACGGGCGTTCACGCTCCACACTGGATGATACAATTTACGGGCCGGTGGGCGAAGCGGGCCCTATCCCCCGACCGAGCTCATCGCCCCGCGTTGCCGCGCGGCGATTTTCGTAGGTTCGCGCCTTGCGAAAGCCGGCACCTCCCCTTTTTGTCTGCCCGGGTTCATCTGGGGCGGTAACAATGCGAGTCCCACAACGACGCGTTTTACCAAAAATGGCCCCACTCGGGGCCATTTTTTATTTGAGCTGGGTGATGATACGTGCCTTGGCTCCTACGCCTCGCGCAGCCAATCAAACGCGACACGCGCCGTGCCGTCGGACACATAGACGATACCGACACGCTCGAACCCCGCCTTGGCGATGGCGCCCTGCATGGGCAAGTTGTCCTCGTGCGTGTCAATACGCAGATGGTCGGCGCATTCCTTGGCAAAGGCAAACATCGCCGCCGCGATACCGTGCACGGTGCCGTCGGATGCCACGCGATGCAGCACGGCATACGGAGTGTCGCTGCGCCATTGACCGTCCTCAATCACGTCATAGCACTCGTCCGGACCCGGTAAAAAGGCAAACGTCGCCACCACGCGGCCGTCGACTTCGCACACGTAACTGCCACCAGCGGCGATATCGGCAGCCAGCTGCTCGGCCGAAGGCGTGCCCTCGGGCCACTGCGTGGCGTTGCCATGCGCGCGCATAAAGGCGCGGGCCGCGTCATAGATAGCCATGACGGCGGGAATGTCGGTATCGAGGGTTTTTCTGATCATCACGCGGCGACCTCACGTTTATTGGTATCACTTTGATTGAGCAATGATACCAACGTTTGGAGAGGAGCGCGAAGCAGATGGGGAGCAAAAAGCGAGCCGCCTGGTCAAAAGCCAAAAGCGAGTTTTTGGGCGCTGCCACCGGCGGCGATATGAGCGACCTGTTTGCACGCGAGGACGAGCGCCGCGACGCCCTGGACGCCGAGCGCGACGAGGCTTGGCGCTATAAGTCGTGCGAGCGCAAAAACCGTTACGACACACGCGCCGAAGCCGAGGCCGTTATGGCCGACTGCGAAAACCGCGGACGGCGTGGTTTGGCCTGCTACAAATGCGAATACTGCGGCGGCTGGCACCTGACGTCGCACCCTTGGAAATAGACCCCCGCATCGGCACGGCGCTGGCGAAGCGCCAGCCATCGTGCACAAGCTACGGGCGCGGCGGCACCAAAACATCGTAACGAACGGCCTTGCCCGCAAGCTGATAGCTCGGCTTGACGCCGGCAAGCAGCGGCCCCTTCACCGGTCGCTTGATAACGACCTTGCGCGGGTGCACCGCAAGCGCAGCTTCGACCAGCGTCTCCTCGTCGGCGCACGGCTGCTCCAGATGGTGCAAGAGCTGAAACTTCTTTTTCACCGCCGCGCTCTTGGTGCGCTCGGGAAACATGGGGTCCAGATACACCACGTCGGGAGCGGTGAGCTCGCCCTGCCCGATCAGCTCGGCCGTATGGCGAAGGCCGGCAATGCTGTCCTCGCCCGCATGTAAGCGCATGCGCGCCACAGCAGCCGCAAGCGCCGGATCATCTGCCGCGCGATCCAGGGCATCCTGGAGCAGCGCCGCGATCACGCAATCCTGCTCATACAGATCGACGGTAAAGCCCGCTGCCGCCAGCAGCAGCGAATCCTCGCCAACGCCTGCCGTGGCGTCAATCGCCCATGGTTGTTCGATGCCTTTTGTGCGCGCAGCCTTTACCAACAGCTCTTGCTGCAGGCGGCCCTGCTTGAGTCGTGGCAGCATGCGGCCAAAATCGGCGCGCAGTTCCATCGTGCCGTCGGTGAGCGTGAGGCCCTCGGACTTCCCGGTCAGCTCAAGCCCCGCGGCCCGAGCAACAGAAAAGGGATCGACGACGCCCATGGACACTCCTTAGCAAACAAAACGAATACATGGGCGCCATTCATGTCGGCACCCAACCGTCCGTTATTGTCCCACATGCGACATGGTCCACAGCATCCCAATGCAAAGCACCGCCATCAATCCCGTGCACACGGCAGCGATCACAGAATCACCCATGCGCCTTCCCAACGACCGCGGTTCACGCACTTGCTCTGGTCCGTACATCATGGCTCCTCCTTAGACTCACTTCTTATCACGGCCTCATCATCGCAGCGCCGCACATGAGCTGCCATCGATTTGACTTACAGCTGGCTTTCCTTTTTGAAAGATTGCCCTGCACAGGCGAGAAGCGCTTTCTAACACACACGCCGTCACGTTGAACTACAATGTGCTTCACGATATGTGCAGCATATGGGACGCGCCAGACTGGCAGCGCCCGAATCGAAAGGACTACCTATGAGCGCCGCGCGCAAGACACTCAAAATCCTTGCCCTCATCTATTTTGTTTTGGGCATCGCCAGCCTCGTCATCGGTATCACCGGCATCGCAACCGGCAAATTTGAATCCGTCTACGGATCGAACGCCATGCTCGCCGCGGTCGTGCTTGTCGCCAAGGGCGTTATCGACCTTGGCGCAGGTGTTGCGGGCATCAAGGGCGCCAACAAGCCTTCGCAGGTGGATGGCGCGTTTAAGCTCGGCATCGTTGCCGCAATCGCCACGATTGCGCAGGCTGTGCTCACCCTTCCCGCGCTCGGCGGCAGCGCCGTCAATATTGGAGCCTTTGTCATCGTGGTCTACGACCTGTTCTTTGTTCAGCAGGCACACGCCGTCAAGGCCGAGAACAAGGACCGCCTGTAAGCGCTCACTTCTCATAGCCTCTGCAGCCAAGTAACTAAAAGGGCCGATCGCGCATATCCGCGGTCGGCCCTTTACGTTTGCCCAGATAACACCTGCCAAAATAAACCTGTCCCTTTTTGGCAGGTTGTTAGCTGTGACGGTACTCGGCGATGATGAAGTCGATGTCGGTTTGAAGGGTGTCCAGGTTTGCCAGGCGCTCTTTATCGGCAGGGCGCGTGCGGTAGTAGTACGGCGTCATTTGGAACACCGCCTCGATGTCAGCCTGGGTCTGGAGCGTAATGTTCGCAAACACCCGCTGCGTTCCGACCAACTCGAGTTCGGTGGTCTTCGGCAGCTTCTCGTCATTGAGATATGGCGTGTCGTAGAGCACCTCTTTGAGGCCAAACAGATGCCGAGCACCCGGCACCACGGTATAGAGCGAGCCCTCTGGCGCCAGCACGCGGGCAAATTCGCGCTCGTTAAAGGGGGCAAAGAGCTCGGTCACCATATCGAAGGCGCCATCGGCCACGGGGATAGCCTTCATGTTGGCCACGAAGTAGGTCGCATCGCCGCGCTTGGCGGCCAGGCGCACCATCTCTTTGCCCAGGTCGAAACCGTAAGCATCTACGCCCGGCACCGCACCCATGGCGCTGGTGTAGTAGCCCTCGCCACAGCAAATATCGAGCAACGTCATGGGGCAGTTCGTTGACGCGGCACGACCAGACACCCGCTCGCGCACCAGCTCGACCATCGCATCGCGCAACGGCGCATAGTAACCGCGGTTCAGAAAGTCGCGACGGCTGCGTGCCTGCGACTTGGGATCGCCCATGGAGTCACCGCTCTTGGACGAGCGCAGCAGATAGAGATAGCCCTCGCGCGCACGGTCAAATCGGTGTCCGCCCGCGCATGCAGCACCGCGCTCGTCGTCCACCAACGGTTCATGGCAAACGGGACACAACAACATGGCAACTCCTTAGCGCGAACAACACAACGCCCACCATTGTCGCACGCCTTCCCCACCTAGTCATAGAAGAGACAAGGAGTGTCCCCAGCTGCCGGCAGAAAAGGAACGTCCCTAAGTGCCGACTAGTCGATTAGGAGTATCATCGTCTGCGCAAATAAGCACGAATGAGCATGTTAGAGATTGAGAGCGTATGGCAGACACCGCATCTAAGCACATTGACATGACCACCGGCTCGCTGTGGCGCAATATTCCCCTGTTCGCCTTTCCCGTCGCCGCCACGAGCATCTTGGAGCAGCTGTCGAACCTCATCGCCACGGTCATCATCGGTAACTTCTCGGGCGACCAGGGAACCCTCGCCATGGCGGCGGTCGGCTCCAATGTTCCGCTTACCAGTCTTATGATCAACCTGTTTATTGGGCTGTCGCTTGGCTCCAACGTGGTCATCGCCAACGCCATCGGCCGCAACGATCAGAACATGGTCAAGCGCGCCGTCCATACCTCGATTCTGATGGCACTCGTGGGCTTTGTCGTCATCGCGCTGGGCGAGGTCTTTGCCGAGCCCATGCTCGCCGCGCTCAACGTCCCTGACGAAACCATGCCGCTCGCATCGCTCTACCTGCGCGTCTTTTTGCTCAGCATGCCCTCGATCTTGCTCTACAACTTTGAGGCCGCAATCTTCCGCTCTGTCGGCATCACCCGCATGCCGCTGCAGGCGCTTGCCGTGTCCACCATCCTCAACATTGGTCTGGACCTCATCTTTGTCCCCGTGCTCCACTGGGGCGTCGCGGGTGTCGCCATCGCCACCGCCATCGCCTACACCGTCAGCGCCGCCACACTCTTTGTCCACCTGCTCAAGACCGACTCCGTCGTCCGCGTCACCCCACGCGACTTAGGCTTAGACCCCGTCGCCCTCAAGCGCATCGTTAAGATCGGCCTGCCCGCCGGCATCCAAAGCGCCGTCTTTGCCGTCGCTAACATCATCATCCAGTCCGCCATCAACAGCCTGGGCACCGAGGTCATGGCGGCATCCAGCGCTGCCATGAGCCTGGAGTACGTGTGCTACAACCTGCTCAACAGCTTTAGCCAGGCCTGCACCACCTTTGTGGGACAAAACCACGGTGCCCGCCAGATCGACCGCTGCACCAAGACGCTCAAGGTCTGCCTGATCGAAGGCGGTATCGTTGCACTCACCACGATCATCGTTATTGTCGGCCTAGGGCGCGAGATCTTGTCGCTCTTTAACAGCGATCCCAACATCGTCTCGATCGGCTATATCCGCGTGTGCTCGATCTTCCCGGCATACGCCTTTAGCATGTTCTACGAAAACATGTCCGGTTACCTGCGCGGCTTTGGCATCTCGCTCATGCCTGCCCTCATCACCATGATCTGTGTCTGCGGCATCCGCTTCTATTGGGTATTCTGCGTGTTCCCGCACTTCCGCACCTTTCCGAACATCATGATGGTCTACCCCATCAGCCTGGGCACCACGGCGTTCTTTATGGTCGTGGCGGTATTGCTCTGTCACCCGGCACGCACCTACCGTCTGGCGCAAGCCAAGACCGGGACGCGCTAGGCATGCGCGGCAAGGCGGCATACGGCAACTAGCTGACGATATGCGAGCTCATATAATCGATAAAGCGCCTCGTGGCGATAGGCATGGTGTCCCAGCTGCGCCAAGCCGCCACCACATCGCGCGAGGGAGCGTGCACGATGGGACGCACGCGGATACCGGCCTTCATGCCCTCGACCGTACGACGGTAGAGCATGCTCACGCCTAGGCCCTCCTCCACCATCGCCATGATGGTGTAGTCGTCGGTCACCTCGCTCGTCACGTGCGGCGACAGCCCATGCGCCGCGAATGCATCGAGCACCAGGCTCTGTTCGCCCTCATCCAGCAGCACAAACGGCTCGGACGCCAGGTCGGCGAGCGTCACCTTTTCCTTTGCCGTCAGCGGATGCGCGGTCGGCAGCAGCGCCACCAACTCGTCGTGATAGACCACGCGCTTCTCGAGCCCAGCGGTAAATCCGCGCGCCGTAAAGCAAAAGTCAACCACGCCATCGTGCACCCACTGGGCGTTGCGCGTGTAATCGCCCTGCTTGAGGGTAAAGTGCACGCCCGGGTGCAGGGCCCCAAAGTCGCGAATCACGCGCGGCAACACGGTACGGCTCACGTTGGTAAACGTCGCAATGCGAATATCGGTCGAGGAGAGTCCCAGCAACTCCTGGCGTTTGCCCTCGAGCTCGGCCTCGGCAGTTACAATCTGGCGCAGATACGGCAGATACTGTTTGCCGTCGCGCGTAAGCGATACGCCCTGCTTACCGCGCTCGATAATCGTGGTGCCCAGCTCGCGCTCGAGCGCCTTGACGGCCTGGCTCACCGCGCTTTGCGTATAGCCCAGCTCGTCGGCCGCGCCCTTCAGACTGCCGCAATCGACCACCATACATACAATCTGATATCGCGATGCCATCGTGCCTCCACATCGATGTAGCCGTAAAACGTTTTGCCAGCGCTTTTTCTAGCAACATTAGTATTTCTTAATCATACTGAAGATACATTCGCTTTACTACATCCACATCTGGGAGCAGAATCCTTTTTGCGAAACCGTTCTGTAACAAAAGGAGTCCCATGGATCGCAAAAAAGCAATCGCGCTCTCATTTTCCGTTCCCGTCGCATGGGGCTTTTCGTACCCCCTCATGAAGATCGGCATGGACAGCATGAACGCCACGAGCATCGTTGCGCTGCGCTGCATCATCGCCTTTGTGGCCTGCCTGCTGCTCTTCCACAAGCACGCGCTGCGCATTAACCGCGACCTGATGGTTCGCGCCGCCATCATCGGCGCCATCATGGCAACCGAGCTCACCTGCATGTGCTTGGGCTCCAGCCTTACCTCCGCCTCCACCGCCGGCTTTTTGCAGAGCCTGACGGTCGTGATCGTGCCGTTTGCCAACGCCGCCCTGCTGCGTCGCGCCCCCGAGCGCAAGGTACTCATCGGCACCGCCATCGTCACCTGCGGTATGCTGCTGCTCTCGGGTGCCGACTTTACCAGCCTGAATCCCGGCGCGATCATCATGCTGCTCTCCGCTTTTGTCTATGCCGGCCATATCATTGTGGCGAAGCGCTTTGTCGAAGATGTCGACCCGCTGGCTCTGGGCGTTTGGCAGCTGGGCTTTGGCGGCCTGTTCTCGGGCATCGCCGCATTTGCCTTTGGCGGCTTTACGCTTCCCAGCACGCCGAGCGAGGTCGCGGTCGTCGTCGCACTCGCGCTCATCTGCTCTGCCTATGGCTTTATCACCCAAACGCTCGTGCAGCCCCACGTGCCCGCCGAGACCACCGGCTTCGCCTTCTCGCTCGAGCCGGTCTGCTCCGCTGTCTTCTCGTTCTTCCTGGTCGGCGAGGTCCTGAGCCCCATCGCCTTCTTTGGCGCCGCCCTCATCCTCACCGGCGTGATGGTGGCAACCGTCGAGCTCCCGTGCCTTCGCTCGCAAGGACACGCTCACATGGCAGGAGCGACCGAGCGCGTCTCGTAGACCCCACTCTTCATACAGCCGCGGCATAAAGGCAATCGGTGCGCCTTTACAATAGATACCAACAGAGTATCTGCCATAAAGGAGCCCCATGGACACCGCAACTCGCGACCGCAACATAGCAACCTGGTTGGGCGATGCGCCGCAGCCGGTACGTGACACTACGAACCAGCTGCTCGAGCGCATCGCCCTTTTGCGTGCCGAGCAGACCATCTACCCGGCACAAGACGACATCCTCAATGCCCTCGTCTACACGCCGGCAGACCAAGCCAAAGTTGTCATCTTGGGTCAAGACCCCTATCACGGACCCAACCAGGCCATGGGGCTTTCGTTCTCGGTCCCCGCGACGCAAACCAAGCTGCCGCCGAGCCTGCGCAACATCTATAAGGAACTCAACGCCGATCTGGGTTGCCCCATTCCCGCCACGGGAGACCTAACCCCATGGGCACAACAGGGCGTCCTGCTCCTCAACACCACACTCACCGTGCGCGAGCATGCCGCCAATTCGCACGCCAAGCTGGGCTGGAGCACCCTGACCGACTACGTCATCGAGCGCTGCTGCCAGCTGCCCCAGCCGGTAGTCTTTTTGGCATGGGGTCGCTTTGCCCAGCAGATGGTCGAGGGCAAGCTTGCCGCGACCGGCGCGGGAAAGGCAACCGGCAAGTTCTGTCTGGCCTCTACGCACCCCTCGCCGCTTTCGGCCAACCGTGCCACGGCAGAACTCCCCGCTTTTATGGGGTCGCGCCCCTTCTCGGCAGCCGATCGGCTACTCGAACAGC
This sequence comes from Collinsella sp. AF05-9, assembly GCF_003465595.1. Lineage (NCBI taxonomy): Bacteria > Bacillati > Actinomycetota > Coriobacteriia > Coriobacteriales > Coriobacteriaceae > Collinsella > Collinsella sp. AF05-9. The sequence continues at coordinate 16,531 of NZ_QSBB01000013.1, read as the reverse complement.
ACGGCTCGACCCCCGTCAACTGGACTTGCCTCGGATAAAAACCGGTACATCAAAAACGCGCCCGACGGCTTTCCATCGGGCGCGTTTCCTATTCGGGCCAAATAAATTGTGTGCGGCCGGCCTCGCCGCCATCGATCAGCAGGCTCTGCCCGGTCATAAAACGGTTGGTCACGCCCACAAAGTAGATCCACTCAGCGATCTCCTGGGCGGTAGCCCAGCGCTTAAGCGGCGTGAGCTCCATAATCTGGTTCCACAGGCGCTCGTCTTCCATCACGCAACGGTTGAGCGGCGTGATAACGCCGCCCGGGTCCACACTGTTGGCGATGGCCTGCGGTGCTAGGCGGTTTGCAAGGTTCTTGGTGTAGGCGATAACGCCGCCCTTGCTGGCGGCATAGGCGGGAAACTCCGATCCCGTATGTCCGCTCGCCGACCCCACATTGACCACGGATTTGATAGCCGCTGTCGGCTTGGCGGCAAGCCCCTCCCCCACAAAGGCGTAGCGTTCGGTCACGTTGATGGTGCCACGCAGGTTGGCGGCAATGTCATCGGCCGAATCCTGTACACCGGCAACGTTCACGATTACCTGAGGCTCAAGGTCGCCTGGAAACGAGTTAGGCTCGCGTACATCAACGATCAGATGGCGGTAGCGCTCGTGCTCGACCGCCGCCGGCAGCAGGTCAAAGCCCACGACCTCGTGGCCCTCGTCCAAAAAGCGCTGCACGCACGCGGCTCCGATACCGCCCGAAGCGCCCGTGATCAAAACCCGCATACTTGCTCCTTAGGCGGTTGCGTGGCGCTCGAGGTACTCGGAGCCCACATTCTCGCGCTCCCAGCCGCGCACGACCTTATAGCCCACGGGGCTCAGAAAGACCTCGCACAGCAGCTCGGCAACAGCGCCGGTCAGCGAGCACATAAGGACCTGCACCCAGGTCCAACCAAAGAACGTGTGGCTCACCACAATGGCAAAGACCAGGTTATCGACAAACTGACCGATGCCCGTAGACACATAGGAGCGGAAGGCAAAGCTCGCAAAGTTATTCTTTTTGAGCATGCGGCCGAGCGACTGGTTGAGCGTGGAGTTAACCACGGCAGAAACGAGCATTGCCAGCGAAGAGCCCAGCACCACGTACCAGGTGCCGCCGATGGTGGCGTTAAGGGCGGTGTTGACCTCGATCATACCCGTGTCGTAGTAGGCGCCCCACATGCCGGGCGTGAGCGAGCATGCCCAAAAGCACAGGCTCACGGCCAGGTTGACCAGCAGCGCGAGGATAGAGATTTTGATGGATGCCTTGGCGCCAAAGCGCTTACAGATCATGTCCTGGCACAAAAACGAAACCCAGCTCACCACAAAGCCGCAATCGAGTGCCAGATACGGCAGGCTGATGAGCTCTTTGTTGGCCAGCAGGTTCATCATGATGACGCTCACGAAAAACAGCGAAACCGTTGCCGCGGGAATGCTCCGCAACAGGACCTTGTAGTCCTCCATGACCTTCTTGATCATTATGTACTCCTTTGGTTTTAGGTTTAACGAGCAGGATATCGGACCCGAACTGCTCGGACGTCACGGTCTTGAGACGACGGTGGGTATAATAGCCGCTCACGCGGCATCAGGCAAGCAAACGACGCGGCAGCCCCACAGGGCCACCGCGCCGGTGCGCTAAAACGTTACGTTGCCAAACTCCGACAGGATAAGATCGGGGTTGTGATCGGTTGCCCAGTCCACGTTCCACGGGCTCGTGAACAGCAGCAGCTTGCCGCCGCGCATGTCCTCGACGCGCAGCGTGTCGCGCGTGAGCGAAAGGCCCGGGATATCAATGGTATCGGGGTCGTTCTGAATCCAGCGGATGTCCGTATAGGGCAGCGGCTGGCGACGGACCTCAACACGATACTCGGCCTTGAGGCGGCGCTCGAGTACCTCAAACTGCAGCACACCGACCACGCCCACGATGACGCTCTCCATGCCGGCACCCAGCTCGCGGAAGATCTGGATGGCACCCTCCTGGGCAAGCTCCTCCATACCCTTGACGAACTGCTTGCGCTTGAGCGTGTCGACCTGCGTAATGCGAGCGAACATCTCGGGGGCAAACGTCGGGATCTGCGGATACTGCACGTGGCGCTTGCCGGAGCACACGGTGTCGCCGATGCTAAAGATACCCGGGTCGAACAGGCCCACGATATCGCCCGCGTACGCCTCGTCCACGATGGCGCGGTCATCGGCCATCATCGACGTGCCCGTGGCAAGCTTGAGCTTGCGGTTGCCCTGCACGTGGAAGGCGTCCATGCCACGCTCGAACTTGCCCGAGCAAATGCGCACAAAGGCGATGCGGTCGCGGTGGTTCTTGTCCATATTGGCCTGGATCTTAAACACAAAGCCGCTAAAGTCATCGCGGCAGGGATCGACCGGTTCGCTGGTGAGCGTATCGGTATAGGCGCGCGGCGTCGGGGCCAGACGCAGGAACTCCTTGAGGAAGGGCTCCACGCCAAAGTTGGTGAGCGCCGAGCCAAAGAACGCCGGGCTCAGCTTGCCGCAGGCCACGGCATCCAAGTCGAGCTCGTCGCCGGCGCCATCGAGCAGCTCGATGTCGTCCATCAGGTTCTTATGGTTCTCTTCGCCAATAAGCTCGTCCATGGAAGGATCGCCCAGCTCGGCCTCGACCTCGGCGACCTTCTTGGTGGCGTTGGCGTGGCCGTCGCCCTCAAAGGCAATGACGCGACGGGTCTGACGGTCGAACACGCCGCGGAAGTTGCGGCCGCTGCCGATCGGCCAGTTCATGGGATACGTATTGATACCCAGGACGTTCTCGATCTCTTCCATGAGCTCAAACGGATCGCGAGCCTCGTGGTCGAGCTTATTCACAAAGGTGAAGATGGGAATATGGCGCAGCGTACAGACCTTAAAGAGCTTTTTGGTCTGGGCCTCGACGCCCTTGGCGCCGTCGATGACCATGACTGCGGCGTCGGCGGCCATAAGGGTACGGTAGGTATCCTCCGAGAAGTCCTGGTGGCCGGGGGTATCGAGGATGTTGACGCAGGCGCCGTTATAGGTGAACTGCAGTACCGAGGAGGTAACGGAAATACCGCGCTCCTTCTCGATGTCCATCCAGTCCGAGACGGCATGCTTGGCCGAGCTCTTGCCCTTGACCGAGCCGGCAGTCTGGATGCTGCCGGTATAGAGCAGCAGCTTCTCGGTAAGCGTGGTCTTACCGGCGTCCGGGTGGCTGATAATCGCGAACGTGCGGCGCGACGAGATTTCATCCGACAGGCTTGCCATGCGGATCCTTTCTTGCATTGAGTGCATTACGTCGTTGTAACCGCACCATTGTAGCCGCGAAATCCCGCCATAGGGCACCTATCAGGACAAATTCATTAGCCAAGCTCGTTGTGCACCTGGCAGTCGCCTCAAGGACTGTCTCGATCTGTAACAGTAAGACGGGTTTTGAGCCTCTACCTGTTACAGATCAAGACAAACCGGCAGGCCCGCCGGCACAATCTCGATTTGTAACATCTGACCGCCCAAATTGGGTCTAGCTGTTACAAATCGAGATAAACGGGAAGGCGAGCCGCCAATGTCTCGTTCTGTAACATCTAGCCGCGCAAATCGACTCTTACTGTTACAGACTGAGACAAATAGGCAAGCGGGCAAATAAGATCTCGATCTGTAACAGCAGGCGACCCAAAACGGACCCAGGTGTTACAGATTGAGATTGTTTTGGAGCAAGCGCGGCGCCGATGGGCTATTCCACATTTAGCTCTTGCATAACTGTGCATAGTGTATATATACTGTGCTTACCGGTTATATACACGTGTAACCCAACAGCTAAGGAGCCGCTGTGGACATCATCCTATCCAATTCGAGCGATAAGCCTATCTACGAACAGATATCCTCACAGGTCAAAGCTCAGATCCTTTCGGGCACACTCACTGCGGGAGCCAAACTCCCCAGCATCCGCGCGCTCGCGAGCGATCTTGGCGTGAGCGTCATCACCACCAAGCGCGCCTACGCCGACCTGGAGCAGCTCGGGTTTATCTGCACCGTGCAGGGCAAGGGCTGTTTTGTCGCCGAGGGCAACCAGGAGCTCTTGCGCGAAAACCAGCTCTGCCATATCGAAGAACTGCTTGCGAAAGCGGCGAGCCAAGCCGAAGCCCTGGGCGTTACGCGCGACAAGCTGCACGAGATGCTCGACCTGATAGCCCCCGAAACCATGCAGTAGCCATCTGCAAGAAAGGCTATACCATGCAAAACCTTCTAGAACTCAAAGGCATCTCACGCCGTGTGAGCGACCGTTTTTCACTGCGAGACGTCACACTTGCCGTGGAGCCCGGCCAGATCGTTGGCTTTGTGGGCGCAAATGGCGCCGGCAAGACGACGACCATTCGCGCCGCGCTCGGGCTTATAAAGCTCGATGCCGGCGAGGCGCATCTGCTTGGACAGCGCTGCGACGCCAACGCGCCCGACGAGGCACAGCGCCACCTGCGCTCCCGCGTCGGCCTTGTCCTGGACACATGCCCCTTCCCCTCCACGCTCAAGGTGGGCCAGGTCGAGAGGCTCGTAGGCCCGGCGTACCCCACGTGGAGCTGCGAAACGTTCGCCGGATTCATCGACCGATTTGGCCTCGATCCCAAGACGAAGGTCAGGGACCTCTCCCGCGGCATGGGCATGAAGTTGCAGCTTGCCTGCGCACTCAGTCACAATGCCAAGCTGCTCGTTTTGGACGAAGCCACCGCAGGCCTTGATCCCATGGCGCGCGAGGAACTGCTCGACGAGCTGCTTGCCTTTGTCGCCGACGGCCAGCGCAGCGTGCTGCTCTCGAGCCACATTACGTCCGACCTCGATCACACCGCCGACCGCGTCATCTGCATCGATAACGGCTCGATTGTGTTTGACCTGCCGCGCGAGGACATTACCGACCGAGCCGGCATCGCTCACTGCACTCAGGCACAGGCCGCCGAGCTTATGGCTTGCGTCGAAGACGCCCGCGCCGCCCACCACGCCTACAGCGTGGACGTGCTCGTGCCCGACCGTCGCGAAACGCTCGAGGCCTTTCCAGAGATTCCCTGCGATCGGGCAACCATTGATGACTATCTTCGCCTCATGCTGAAAGGGGCTTCGAAATGAAACGCGCCTTTATGTCCGAGCTCGCCATCGTTCGCACGCTCGCCCCGAGCATCGCGGGCGTCGGCCTGTTCATCTTCGTCGTACTGACCCTCGCCAACGCATCGGATGGCGATTCCGGTATGAGCGCCGGCGCCTGCGCGGTCAGTGCCATGTCGCCCATCATGGTCATGAGTTCGCTGGCCGGCTTCGACAATCAAAACGGATGGGAGCGTTATCGGGCGACGCTGCCCATCTCGCGCAAAGACATCATCTGTGCACGCTACCTGAGCATCATTGCCTTCTCGGCCGTTATGACCTGCGCCGCCGCGCTTTTGAGCATCATCACCTTTCCGTTCTTCGATCACATGGGCATGCCCTCGACGGGACAGATCGTCTTTGAGACCACGATAGCCTCCGCCGCATCGATGCTCATCTCCCTCATGATGGTGTTTTTGGCACAGCCGCTGTTCTTCCGATTTGGACACATGGAGGCGCTGCGCTTTTCCGTCGGCCTGTTTGCCCTGCTCGGATGCCTTGCCATGGCCACGCTGAGCTCCTCCAACCCCATCAGCAACTGGCTCATGTCGATTACTGGGGCAAACCCCGATCCCGCCGTCCTCGGCTGCCTGTGCGCAGGAATTGCCGTACTGGCCCTCGTGCTCTTTGCACTGAGTTGCGCCATCAGTACCAAGGTCTATCGAGCACGCGACCTGTAGGCAAGCGCGGTATCATCGGGCATGCGCCGCAGATCTGGCGCGGTCTTTTATGAGGAGGCGCTCAACCCGTGTCGTGGGTTACAGCAGCATTTGCATCAGCTTTCTTTGCCGGCATCACATCCATTTTGGCCAAATGCGGCATCAGACACACCGACTCCGACGTTGCAACCGCCATCCGTACTTGCGTGGTGCTCGTATTTGCCTGGGCAATGGCGGGCATTTCTGGATCCATCGGAGCAATCGGCACCATTCCCGCCAAAGCCTGGCTATTCCTCACCCTCTCGGGACTCGCCACCGGCGCCTCGTGGATCTGTTACTTTAAGGCGCTCAGCATCGGAGACGTCAACAAGGTTGTACCCGTCGACAAGATGAGCACCGTGCTCGCCGTGCTGATCGCCATAGTGCTTTTTGGTGAGACAGGCAACCTGGCGGTCAAGCTCGTGGGAACCGCAGTTATCACGCTCGGCACGTTTTTGATGATCGAGAAAAAGCAGTCCGTCGGCGCAGGGCAAAAGCAAGACCGAGCCTGGCTCGCTTACGCCCTCGGCGCCGCCGTGTTCGCGGCACTCACCTCCGTCCTCGCCAAGATCGGCATCGAAGGTGTCGAGTCAAACCTGGCCACGGCAATCCGCACCTGTGTGGTACTTGTTATGGCATGGGCAATCGTGGCTGTCAAGGGAAAGCTGGAGCAGGTCGCGCGCATTGACCCGCGCGAACTCGCATTTCTTGCGGCATCGGGCATTGCGACCGGCGCGTCGTGGCTGCTGTACTACTACGCCATCGCTGCAGGCCAGGTGAGCGTCGTCGTGCAAATCGACAAACTATCGATTGTCGTATCGGTGCTGTTCGCACGACTGGCCTTCAACGAAAAGCTGTCGCATCGAAGCGCCATCGGCCTTTTCCTCATCGTGCTGGGCACCGCCCCGCTCGCGATTTGGAAGTAGCGTCGGTGCCAGGCGAGATTCAGTCCACCCGCAAATCCGTGACACAGCGCCCACACCGGGCTTGAGATGTTTGTATTGCCCGCGCGCTACCGTGCTACTTGCGCAGCGGCTTGGGCAGCGGAATGCCCACCGCGATGACGGCGGCGATGATCATGCAGACGATGCCCTTGAGTGGGAAGCACATGAGCAGCAAGCCCACAACCATGACCGGCTGACGCATAACGGCGCCCATCGTCGAGGCCGTGCAGACGGCGACGCAAAAGACCGGATCGGCGCCGGTGAGGATGGCAAGGCCATAGCCCAGGCTCACACCCGAGAAGATAACCGGGAAGAAGTGGCCGCCACGCCAACCAAGGTTGATGAGGGCGGGCGTCAGCATGGCCTTAACAAGACCGGTCGCGATAAGCACGCCGGCGGGAATGGTCAGATAGGTCTCCATGAGCACGTCGGCTTGGGTCTCGCCGGCAAACATGGTGTAGGGCAGGACCGTGCCACAGATGGCGAGCGCCAGACCGGCCAGCATGGCCTTGACGACAGGGCGCTCCCCTATGGCGTGGGCCAACGCCTCGCTCGCGTGCTCCGAGACAAAGTACAGCCGGCCGCAGGCCGTACCGATGAGTGCCAGGGGAATAAGCCAGGCAAGCTCAAGGTTGCCCACCCGGGCAGCCTCGAACCTCGGCATACCCATACCGCCGCCCATGAGTTGGCCGAGCAGTAGATAGGTGCCCAGGCCGCCGGCAATCGCGATGCCGTAGACCACGGTCTTTTGCGCCTTGGGCAGTTTGATGGTGATCTCGTCGGATTCGGAGTCTCCATCGTCGTCGGCGCCCTGGCCGTCAGCGCTACCGGCGAGCGGCGCCACAAAGCCAAAGACGGGCGCGGTGAAGAGCGCCGTCAGGGCGGCCTGGGTGCCCAGCAGCGTGAGCTGCCTAAACTCGACGCCAAAGCGACGCATGCGGTCGCCGACCCAGCTGCACAGGCCCGTGATAACGCCGGTCAGGCCGGCCTCCGGTCCAATGCTTCCGCCAAACAGCAGCGGCAGCAATGCCGCAAGCGAAAGCTTGCCCAGGTTGTCGTACGGGTAGCAACCGTCCTGTTTAACCTTGGCCATCACCTGGTTAAGGTCGTCGGTCTTGGTGCCCGTCATCTTTTCGTACAGACCGATCAGCAGGCCGCCCAGCAGGCAGACGAAAAACGGATACGGCAAAAACCCGAACGGGCCGCTCGCGAGCTCGGGCGAAGCGACGCCCAGCATGTGCGGGATCTCGGTCCATAGATAGTCGATACCGTGCTCCATCGCAAAGAAGAACAGCCAGACCGCAGCGCCTGCAAACGCACCGGTCACGGCCACGCTCACTAAGAACAGCGCACGGTTTTTGGGTTTTGCAAGGTTATCCATCGGGACCTCCCGTGGTCAGAATCGGCAAAGATACGTTTTATTGTAGGACGGGCACAGCGCGGACGGGCCAACCATCTACGCCGCGAACAGCGCCGTTGGGTGCCGCACACGCGACGGGCCCAAGGCTTAGCTGCCGATAATCGATGCGATTTGGTGCAGGTCGTCGGCAAAGTAGATGCCGGCCTGGCGCTGCGGGCTCGATAGGCCCTTGTCGATCATGTGCCCGAGCAGCGACCTAAGGTCGTTGTAGTAACCGTCCAAGTTGTACAGGATGCACGGCGCGCTCAGATGGCCCAGCGACACGGCCGACATGACCTCGGCAATCTCCTCGAGCGTGCCCGTACCGCCCGGAAAGGCGATGAACGCATCGCCGAGCTCGATCATCTTGGCCTTACGCTCGGCCATATCACTCGTCACGATCAGGTCGTCGATACCATCGTGCTGAAACTCGGCCTCGATAAAAAAGCTCGGCTCCACACCGGTCACGTGTCCGCCGGCATCGAGCACGCTATCGGCGAGCGCGCCCATCAGCCCCGACTTGGACCCGCCGTATACCAGCGCGTGGCCGTTGGAGCCAATCCATGTGCCGAGCTGCTGCACCGCAGGCAGAAACGCCGGGTCGTTACCGACGCTGGCGCCCAGGTATACCGTGATATTCATATTCAGCCCCCTTGTTGTGACGCGCGGCGCCCGCCCTAGCGTTGGCGTCGGCGATATTCGCGCACGCGGCGCGACAGGTCGGCGAGCTCATCGCGATCGAGCTCTTCCAGATGCTCAAGATCGTCCATAAAGCGCGCCATGGTGTCCTTTTGGCGCATCTTGATGAGCGTATTGTAGTAGTTCACCGCCACGCCCGTGAGCATGGCGATGTAGAAGATGCTGATGACGCTCAAAACGACGGTGATAGCGCGGGCAACCGGCGTTTCGGCCGGGATATCGCCAAAGCCGATCGTCGATACGGTCTCAAAGCTAAACCAGAGGCCATCGCCAAACGTAAGGGTCGCAGGGTCGGACAGCCAGACGGCCGTCGAGCACAGCAGGTAGAAGATAAGGAACAGGCCGGTGATGCGCGCAAAGCCAGCCTGGCGCAACACGTCGGCAAGCGTCCTCAACTTGTTCATCGCGACCCCTTTTCCCAAGCGTCCAATCATGTTCGTTCGGTATTGTCCCACACTCGGCACTCGAGGACGCTCCTTTTGTGCTGGCAGAAAGGGACTGTCCCCAACTGCCGGCACATAAGGAACGTCCCTAAGTGCCAACTCCGGCAAAGAGTGTCCCCGGCGACTAGTCGTTTAAGAACGTCCCCAATGACTACTACAACTGCCGGACAGATTGGGAACGTCCCTAAGTGCCGGATGTTAGGCAAGCTGAGCTGGTATCCTTATGCGGTATTATCTCGACTCGATAGGATTGCCTGTGAAACCTTCCGCCGTCCTTCGCTTAGCTCTATATCGCACCCTAGCCGTCGCGCTTGCTGCGCTCACACTACTGAGCGCCGTCATGCCCACCCCAGCCTTTGCCGCCGACTCCGACCAGCAGGTCAAGACGGTCCGCGTTGGCTGGCTCGTCAACAACAAAGGCTTCCAGGAAGGCACGCCGGGCGAGCGCCTCTCGGGATGGGGCTACGAGTACCTCCAGACCCTCTCGTATTACACAAAGGGCTGGCAATACGAATACGTTAGCGGCACCTTCTCCGAGCTTATGGACATGCTCGAGGCAGGCGAAATCGACCTCATGCCCAACATCTCGTATTCGGCAGAACGCGAGCAGAAGCTGCTCTTTTCCTCGAACCCCGAGGGCACCGAGCGCTACTACATCTACGCCAGGCCCGACCGCGACGACCTGGCCAAGGGTGACCCCCAGGCGCTCCAAGGCCTCACCATCGGCTGCAACTCTGGCGTTATGCAAACTATCGTCGGCCAGCAGTGGCTCGCCGACGAAGGCGTTACCTGCACCTATAAAGAAATCGACACCGGCAGTGCCCTCTTTGAGGCGCTTGCAGACGGCGAGGTCGACGCCGTCATCATGAACGACACCATTTCGTCGCCCGATGCGTCACCCATGTTCTACGTAGGCTCGAGCGACTACTATTTTGCCGTTCCCAAAAGCCGCCCTGATCTGATGAACGACATCAACGCCGCCATGACGACCATCGCCCGCGATAACCCGCGCTATAACGAGGAAGTCAAATCGAGTTACTCGACCCAAAACAGTGGCTCGTCATCGCTCACCGGCCCCGAGACCACCTGGCTCAAAGAAAACGGCAATACCATCACGATCGGCTATCTTAAAAACCAACTTCCCTACTGTACGCAAAATGACGACGGCGAGATGGAAGGGTCGCTCGCCTCGCTTGCAACGACGTTGCACGACAAGTTTGGCATTACGGTCAAAACAATCGCACTCTCGAGCAACAAACAAATGATCAAAGCCCTTTCCAACGGGACCATCGATGTCGCCCTGCCGTTGTTTCGCGACTACTGGCTCGCCGAGCAGACAGGGGTCATCCAGTCAAACTCGATGGGAACGGTTTCGCTGACCGCCATTCACAGTGGCAAAAACCTGAACAGCGACCTTAAGAACATCGCTTGTACAAAGAGCACAATCGTTAACCGTTTTGAGCTCGAAAGTCTCTTTCCGAACGCAACGGTAACCGAGTATTCGAATGACGGCGAGGTGCTCAAAGCCCTCGATGAGGGGAAGGCACGTTGCATCATTGTCCCCAGCACGCGCCTGGAAACTCTCCGCGACATCTACGACATCGAGGATTTCGAAACACAGGAACTCACCAACACGGCACAACTATCGTGTTTAATTTCGCGCGGCAAGCCCGAGCTGCTGGGAATCATAAATAAGGGCATCGTCAATGCAGGTGAATCGCTCTCTGCAAACAGCTATTTCCCCACATCGTACTCGGCGCAAGAATCGGATGCGTTCCGACTTCTCTACCGCAACCGCATCGTCATTGCGGCAGTCGTCATTTGCATTTTGCTCACCGGCATCGTCATCCTTGTCTGGTCGCTTTACCGCGCACAGGAGGAACGGCAGAAAGCCGATGCCGCCAACGCCGCCAAAACCGCTTTCCTCACGCGCATGAGCCACGACATCCGCACGCCGCTCAACGGCATCCTGGGCCTTATCGAAATTGAGGAATTGAGAGAAGGCGACATGCAGGTCGCCCGCGAAAGCCGCGCCAAGGCGCGCGTTGCCGCCAATCACCTGCTGTCACTGATTAACGACATCCTCGAGATGGGCAGGATCGAGGAGCGCAAAGTGACGCTCGAGCACGAATCATTCAACCTTAAAGAGCTGTGCGACAATGCGCTCGTACTGTGCAAGCTCCGCGCATCGGACCGCGGCATAACCATGCTCGACACCAGCGAGCCCTACGCTGTCGACCAATATATGATCGGCAGCCCCACCCATATTCGGCAGATCCTTGTCAACCTGCTCGACAACAGCATCAAGTACAACAAGCACGGAGGCACCGTCACGTTCTCATCGACCATCAAACCGGTCGACGACGAGCACGCCGTGTTTTGCTTTAGCGTCTCGGATACCGGCATTGGTATGACATCCGAGTTTTTGGCACACATTTACGAGCCGTTTGCCCAGGAAGGCGACGATGCGCGCAGCAAGTTCCAAGGAACCGGCATTGGCATGTCTATCGTCAAATCGCTCATCGATATGATGGGCGGCACGATTGAGATTTCGAGTGAGGTTGGCGTGGGGAGTACGTTTGACGTCCGGATTCCGCTCGATATCGACAAGAACCCTCAGATAAAAGAATGTGCAGACACGCAGGTAAGCAGCTGCTCACTCGCCGGCATGAACGTCCTTTTGGCAGAAGATAACGAACTCAATGCCGAGATTGCCCAAGCTCTGCTCGAAAGCGAAGGCATCGTCGTGACTCGCGCCGCCGACGGCAACGAAACGGTCGATCTATATGTTGGTCGTCCCGCCGGCAGCTTCGATGCAATCCTGATGGACATCATGATGCCGGGCATGGACGGCTACGAGGCAACCCGGGCGATCCGCCTGAGCGAAAAGGCCGATGCGGCCGACATCCCCATCATCGCGCTCACCGCCAACGCCTTTGCCGAAGACGCCAAGGCGGCACACGACGCCGGCATGAACGCCCATCTGCCCAAACCGCTCGACTTTAGCAAGCTCAAAAACATACTCGCCTGTATCAAGAAAAATGGGGCTGTTTCGCTATAGTTTGTGCTCAACCACCATGCGCAGTAGAAAGGAAGCCAACGATGTTTAGGCCCTTACGTCGAAAGAAACGCGCCATCACCGACGAGAAAGCGCGCGAACTGCTCGCTACCTGCAAGCGCGGCGTCTTTGCCGTCAACGGCGATGATGGCTACCCCTATGCCATTCCCGTCAACTACTTCTTTGACGCCGAGCACGACAAGATTTATTTCCATGGCGCCAAGGCTGGCCACAAGGTCGATTCACTCAGGCATGATGATAAAGTCTGCTTTACCGTTTACGGCAACGTGTGGTACAAGGACGGCGACTGGGCTCCCTACGTTATGAGTACCGTTGTCTTTGGTCGTTGTCGCCTGGTAGATGAAGCGCCCGCGTTTATCGAGGACAAAGTCCGTCAGCTCGCGCTTAAGTACTACCCTTCTGCCGAAGAAGTCGAGGAGGAGATCGCCAAAGACATAAAGGGCGTCCAGCTCTACGAGATTTCGATTGAACATCTTTGCGGCAAGCAGATTCATGAAAAGTAGCGAATGCGGAAAACGCGCTCGCTACCCTCTGCGCCCCATGTGCCCACACATTTTGACGGCGTGGGCACATGGGGCAGCACTCGAATCGAGCGCCCCCTATACCCCAAAAACGTAGCGGTCCAGGCGGGCGCACGCCTCCCTTACGCGCGAAAGCGGCAGCGCCAGATTCACGCGAATGTGGCAGGGCCCGTGGAACGGGCGGCCGTCCTGATACCCCACGCCCACGCGCGCCCCCTCGTCGAGCAGCCACTGAATATCGCGGCCATGCTCGCGGCACCATTCGGTGCAGTCCAGAAACACCATGTACGTGCCTTGCGGACGCGAATAGGACACGCCCGCAAAATGCTCGTCAACGTAATCGCAGAAGCACTCGATATTACCGGCAAGCACCTGGTTGAGCTCGTCCACCCACTCATAGCCCTGAGGCTGATAGGCACCGATAAGCGCATGCATGGAGAGGACGTTCATCTCGTTGTAGTGAGTCTTGTCGGACACGGCGCACACGCGGTCGCGCAGCGTCTCGTTATAGACGATGTGGTAGCTGCCGACCAGGCCCGCCAGGTTAAACGTCTTGCTGGGCGCATAAAGGGCAACCGTGCGCATGCGGGCATCCTCGCTCACCGACTGCGTCGGGATATGCTTGTGACCCGGCAGGATGATATCGGACCAAATCTCATCCGAGATCACCACGCAATCATGCTGGCGATAGATGTCCATGGCGCGCTCGATCTCGTCGCGCTCCCATACGCGCCCGCAGGGATTGTGCGGCGAGCAGAACACCGCGGCATGGATGTGGTTTTGGGCGAGCTTGCGCTCCATGTCCTCATAGTCCATACGCCACACGCCTTGGTCGTCGAGCTTAAGCGGGCTGTGGACAATGCGATAGCCCGCGGCTTCGATAGACTTGGTAAAGCCGATGTAGGTGGGGCTGTGGACCAGCACCGCATCGCCCGGCTGGACATACGCGCGCAGCGTCGACACAACACCGCCCAGCACGCCGTTTTCGTAACCGATATGTTCAGGGCGCAGACCCTCGACGCCATTGCGGCGGCTCTGCCATTCGATGATGCGGTCAGAGTACTCGGCACGCGGATCAAAGTAGCCAAACATGGGGTGCTGGGCACGCTGAATGATGTGTTCCTGGACCGTGGGCACCGTGGCGAAGTTCATGTCCGCCACCCACATGGGAATGCGATCGAAGCCCTCGTCGGGTGCGTTTGGAGCCATGCCGGGGATCTCACCCCAAGAATCAACGGCGATGGAGTCCATGCCGTGGCGGTCGATAAGCGAAGTAAAGTCGTATTTCATCCTGGGCTCCCATGCAAAGCGGATTGTTTTGGTAGGCGTTATTGTCCACCAGCATGGGCGGTTTTGGCATGGGGTTTGGCTCTTAATTTGACGGGTGCGGACGAATGGCTGATTAGTCTTGCGCGTCGTTGACGGCGACTACGGTTAGCCGGGTTTCATCGACCGTAAAAGATATGTCGAGCCCGGCGAAGGCCAAGTGATAAACACGGTTTGGCTCGTGCTTGCTGCCCGCGCGGCGCGGATCCTGGCGAAGAACCTCAACCAAGCCAGGAAGCTTTGTAGGCGGGACCATATCCTGCAGCGCTTGCGGAAACTCGACGTCGAGCTCTTGCCACGGCGCATCCTCAATCCAGCCGCCGGTCGCATCCGGGTGGCAATCCGCAAACGGAATGTAGGGCTTAATGTCGTAGATGGGCGTGCCGTCGCGCAGGTCGGCCCCCAACACATGGATGATGGGACCATCGTCGGTGAGCTCGACACGATCAAGCTTGACGCAGGTGAGACCGATGGGATTAGGGCGAAACGGACTGCGCGTGGCAAAGACGCCCACACGCTCGGCTCCGCCCAGACGCGGCGGACGCACGGTTTTCGACCACTTGGCATTAGTTCCGGACCTGTCCTGCTTTTTGGCATCGGCGGCTATGTCCTTAGCCGTGCCGCCGGGCGTGCCGTTTTCGAAGCGCCAGAGCAACCATAGGTGAGAGAAGGAATCCAGACCCTCAACTGCTGCGTTGGAGGCAAATTCCGGTTCAAAGACGATGCGTCCCTGCAAATGGGGCGCCAAAAAGCTGTTGCGCGGAATGCCGAACTTCTGCGGCAGATCGGTATGTATGTGTGCAATAGGTTCCATGCCGGTCATTGTACGGCATGGAGGCGTGGGACGTTGTACGCAATTCTTCGCCGCAGCCCCCGTCGCGCAACCAACGGTTGCTTGGAAGGGCACCTGCCGCCGCGTATGCTTAAAGCCAACAACCAGCAGAAAGGAGCCGTTATGGCCTTCGCAGAAAAGCTCATTGCTGTCCGTCGCGCCCATCATCTTACCCAAGAGCAACTCGCCGCCAAGCTCTTCGTCACACGTCAAGCCGTCAGCCGTTGGGAACGCGGCGAAGTCACACCGGGCATCGACATGATGAAGCTCATTGCCGCCATAACCGGAGAACCGCTGTCCCACCTGCTCGAAATGCCCGAGCACTATTGTCAGAGCTGCGGCATGATACTCACGCCCAACGACTGCGGCACCGACGCCACGGGCGCCACGACCGACCATTACTGCAAGTGGTGCTACGAGCACGGCAAGTACACCTACGACACCACGATGGAGGCAATGATCGAGGATTGTGCCCCGCGCCTGGCACAAAACACCGGCATGTCGCTCGACGAGGCCGTCTCACTCATGGGTGCCGTCTTGCCGCAGCTGGAGCGCTGGCGCGCCGTGCAGGAAAACGAGGAGCGCTTCGGCGCCGAGGCGCGGGCGCGCTATGGCGACGAGGCTGTCGATGCAGCAAACGAGGCACTGCTGGGCATGGACCCCGAGACATGGAACGACATGAAGGAACTTGAACGCGCTGTTCTGGGCCAGCTCTCGATTGCCATGGGCGATGGCGAACCGGAAGGCAGCGAGGCCCGCAAGCTTGTAGCAATGCACCGTCGATGGATTGGCCTTAACTGGGGACACGAGCCCCAAGACGAAGCATACCTGGGCCTCGCCCACGGCTATCTTGCCGATCAGCGCTTTATCGACTACTACGACAAGCCCTGCGGCACCGGAGCCACGGCGTTTCTGGTCCATGCCATCGAGTCATCAATGGATCGCGCATAGACTGCGGCGGCTTTGGGTATCTCAACCGAAACCTCAACCGATTGGAGACACCATGGCTACTGATCACGAACTCGTGCTCTACGTTATGACCGGCTGCCCGTATTGCATAAAGGTCAAGCGCTTTTTGGCCGATAACGGCGTGACCATCCCCGAGCGCAATATCTCGACCGACCCCGATGCCGAGCAGACACTCATCGCCGTCGGCGGAAAGCGCCAGGTTCCCTGCCTGTTCATCGACGGTAAACCGCTCTACGAGTCGAGCGACATCATCGCGTGGGTGCAGAAGAACCTGCTCTAGCACGCGCACTGCGGCCAGTTCGCGCCAACCGAGCCGAACCCATACGAACCAAACATGTACGCCAGCATCCAAAGTCGACATTTTCCGACATCTTTGGATGCTGACGTACAGCTTTTCAATCTAGTCATTGGGGACGTTCTTGAATGACTAGTCGTTAAAGAACGTCCATTACAGTCGAAATTGTCAGCCCGGGCCCGTCTCGAGCTACGA
>NZ_QSBB01000012.1:0-51923 GCF_003465595.1 Collinsella sp. AF05-9 | reverse complement strand
CGCCTCAATCGTAGCTCGAGACGGGCCCGGGCTGACAATTTCGACTGTAATGGGGACGTTCTTAAACGACTAGTCAAACAAGAACGTCCCCAACAACTAATGACTCGAGCGTGGAAAATCCCCCACTTTGAACTCGTATGGGCACCAAAAGCGGGAGATTATCCACGATCATTCTATTAGGAGTCGCAACCGCTACAACTCTACGACCTCAACGTTGCTGTAGATCTCGTCCCAGCGGTCCATGATCAGGTGGCCGGTCTTGGGATCCATGGCGTTGAGCTTACCGCAGGTATTGGCGGTCTTGAGCACCGTGACGTCGTCGGCACCAGCAGCAATGGCATGCGCAAAACCGGCGATGGTCGAGTCGCCGGAACCCGTTGCGTTCACAGCCGCAATCGCGGGCGTCTTGGCGCGGAACGCGCGACCCTCATGGAAGCCCACCGAACCGGCAGCGCCCATCGAAACGACAACCCAGGGAATACCGGCAAAGCGGCCATCGGCGGCAAGCGCCTCGCGCAGGGCATCGACATCATCGGTCGTAAAGGACGTACCCAGTAGGCCGTTAATCTCGGTCAGGTTGGGCTTTACGAGCTCGGGCTTAGCGTCGGACTCCAGCGCTGCCTCCAGCGATGCACCCGAGGTGTCGAGCAGCACCTTGGCGCCCGCCTCCTCGGCGATCTTGACGAGCTCGGCATAGTAGCCGGCATCGACGCCACGCGGCAGCGAGCCCGAAAGCGTCACAACGTCCGCCTTCGCCGCGAGCTCGGCGAACTTGGCCGTAAAGGCCTCGAGCTCGGCCGGGGCGATCTGCGGGCCGCTCTCCAGCAGCTCGGTCTGATTACCCTCGTGCAGAATATTCAGGCAAATGCGCGTCTCACCGGCGATGGGCACAAAGTCGTTCTTGACGCCGTCGGCATCCATAAGCTCGGCCATATAGGCACCCATGTGGCCGCCAAGCAGACCAGTCGCGAGCACGTCGTCTCCCAGTTGCAGCAGCACACGGCTCACGTTGAGGCCCTTGCCGCCAGCGGTCTTTTCGGGCGTGACGCGGTTAACGTCGTCAATGATCAGCTTGTCGAGCTGATAGCGCGTATCAATCGACGGGTTCATGGTGACGGTCAGAATCATATTGAACTCCTGTTCCGGGGCGGCATGACCCGCCCCAAACATACGATAACTCGTTAAAGGATCTCGATCTCAAAACCGCGAATGACGGTCTCCCCCGGCTTGGCAACCAGGCAGCCACGCTTGTGCTCCAGAATATCGTCCTCATCGGAGCAGGTAGACAGGCCGCCCCACGGTTCCACGGCCACAAAGTCACCCTCGGGCTTGCTCCACACAATCAGGTATGGCATATCGGGGAACGTCAGGCGCACGCCCTTGTCCTCGGTTTTCTTGGTCAGCGTAACCACGCGGCTCTCGAGCACGTCAAAGATGGTCTCCGCGAAGTCGAAGAGTTCGTGGGCAAGCGGCAGGTTCTGGTCGATCATGGGGTTCTTACTGCGATGCCCAACATCAATCAGGCCCGTCGAGGGAACGGCAGTACAGAGCTCGGCGGCCTCACGCTGATCAAAACGAAGCTCATAGTCGTCATAGGACTCGTCCTCGTCGAGCGGGCACTTAAAGCCGGGGTGGCCACCCACAAAGAACGGCATGTCCTCGGTGCCCTCATTGGTCACCTCGTACGACACGGCCACCTTTGCCGCATCGATCGTGTAACGAGCAACGATCTTAAACGGATACGGGTACTGCTCGAGCAGCTCGGCATGGTCGGCAGAGCTTAGGCTCAGTGCAACCATGTTGTCGCTCTGTTCCTCGAGCTTCCACTCCTGTTTGCGCGCAAAGCCGTGGCGGGCGAGCCTAACCTCGCGGCCGCCCATGGTCATTGCGTGACCGTCGCGAAGGCCGCCGCAGATCGGGAAACAAATGGGTGCCTGGCCCGACCAGACCGCCGGGTCACCCTGCCACAGGTACTCACGGCCGTTGGCCGCAATAGAAGTGAACGATCCGCCAGCCGTGCTCAGTGCTACGCGGATAGAACCGTTATCAAGAACAAACTCCATAGGAGCCTTCCCTTTCTTACGACAGCCCGCCAAGTCAGTGGGGCTGATAGAAAACCGGCCCGCGCCCCCTCACAGAAACGCGAGCCGTCAATTGAAAAGCTGCAGAATGCCGGGGGCCGCCAAAACGAAGCACTCAAGCCAAGCAAGCAAACGTGTTATCGGAGCAACTTGCCATACCAGAACGCTTCGCAACAACAGCGGTAACCCCACAGGTCACTCAGACATCAGCGAGAAGCCAGCTGGCGAGGCAAGGTGCCGTGAAGCGAGACGGCATTGACCTTCTGGTCATGCCGTCGAAGCTGAGCGGCAGATTGCCCGCCAGATGGCTTCGCAGCGTCGACCGGTCCGGCGTTTGTTAAAACGCCGGAACCCCCTTAGTCGTGATACTCGCCGCGGTCCCACTTCTCGAGGAACTCGTCAAAGAAGTGCGGGTCAGCCTGAGCCTCGGCGTCGGCCTTATTGCAGGCGTCGATCTTGGCAATCAGGGCGTCGTGCTCGGGAGTCTTCTCGTAGGGCTCCTCCAGGAAGGCAAGCATGATATCGGCCATCAGGAACTCGCCGGTGATCTTGCCGCCAAAGCCCACGATGTTGGCGTTGAGCTCGCGACGGGCATACAGGGCAGAGGTCATGTCGCGAACCAGGGCGCAGCGAGCGCCGGGAACCTTGTTGACGGCGTTGGTGATGCCGATGCCGGTGCCGCACAGGGCCACGCCAAAGTCGGCCTTGCCGCTGGCAACAGCCTCGCCCACGGCCTTACCGTAGATGGGATAGTGCGTACGGGTGTGGCTGTAGGTGCCGCAGTCGAGCACCTTGTAGCCAGCCTGCTCCAGGCGGTCGGCCAGATAGATCTTCTCGTCCGTAACGATATGGTCGCAACCGATTGCGATGGTCTTCTTCATCAGAACGTCCTTTCGTCTGAATTCACAAGTTGAGATAGAAGTTCGAGTTCTCGGTGGCTCTCGTTAGGCCATCTTGTTGAGCATGTCGACACGGATCTGGTGACGGCCGCCGGCGTACTGGGCGCGCAGGAACTCGCGGGCGATCTTCTTGGCGACCTCGGTGCCCACAACGCCCGGGCCCATGGTGACCATGCGCGAGCCGTTGTGCTCGCGGGTCATGTAGGCGGAACGCTCGTCGGAAATGTTGGCGACGACCATGCCCTTGATCTTGACGGCGGCCATATAGGAGCCGACGCCGTACTTATCGAATGCGAAGCCCTGGGAATCCTTGTGCTCCAGCAGGTCCTTGGCAACGGCGGTCGCGGAATCGACAAAGTCCGCAGCAGGGGTCTCGGAATAGTCGACGACCTCGTGACCGTCAGCGATGAGCATCTCCTTGATGGACTCCTTCATCGACATACCGTCGGCATCGGAAGCGATTACAACCCTCATGACATCCTCCTTGAGAGATACGCAGGTGCGTAGTTTCTGTTTGGAAGTGTTGAATCGCGCTCAGGTCCGGGCATCTGAATGTGCGGTTCTTCACTGTTCATGTTTATTTGAACACATTCGAACATAGGTTGCAACCATTATTTGTTTAACTTTGTTCTTTTTTGAACAAATACCGTTTACGGTTGATTGCCGACCGTTTGAGCCCGGCGCAGACGTAGCGACCATGTGTTCAACAAACAAAAGGGCGGCCGAGAACGTGTCTCGGCCGCCCTTCTTACGGTTGATCTTCCAAAGATCGCTTTGCCGCCTACTCAGACTGCCCGCTCTTCTTGGCATGTTTGGACGGAGC
The DNA here is from genome assembly GCF_003465595.1 of Collinsella sp. AF05-9. NCBI lineage: Bacteria > Bacillati > Actinomycetota > Coriobacteriia > Coriobacteriales > Coriobacteriaceae > Collinsella > Collinsella sp. AF05-9. The sequence continues at coordinate 48,120 of NZ_QSBB01000012.1, read as the reverse complement.
GCTCAGAAAACGTCCCGTTAAATAGTTCGCCGGGCCGGAAATATCGATCCCCAGCAGCGTGTGCCCCAGCCACAGAAACGCCGCGAGCACCAGCAATGGAATAACGCACGAAGTCACAATCATCACGATGACGCCTTCGATCAGATCGGTCACCTGTTGCACAATCTCATCGGTCATCTGTTTGGCGCCGTTGGTCACCGACGCGACAAGACCCGAGGCACCGTCGGCAAGCTGCTCAAGCACGTTCTTGGATTCTGTGGACTCGGACTTTTTCTTGCTCGTTTTGGAGCTATTGCCGTCTGCCGCACCCGCAGCGTCGGCCGCCTTTTGCTCGGCCGCTTCGATGCTCACCCGATACGTCTCGTCGACCTTTTGCGACACCCATACGCTTGCAGGCACCAAGGCCATGCCGATCACGGCAACCACCAGCACGCGGGTCGCCACGCGGCGCAGGACAGCGCTCGTGCTCCAGCGTCCGTGAATGCCAAGCGAGACCGCAAAGAGCACCAGCGCAAACGGGATTAAGATGCCCAAGCCAACCGACCACAAAATCGTGAGCAAATATTTCTCTAGGTAGAGCACGGCAAGCACGATGCCCAAGTTACCCGAAAGCTGCGCGAGCTGCTCGGCAACCGGCGTTCCCGTATCACCCGGCAGCGCGGTAATGCCCGCAGACAGCGCCACGCACGAGGTCGTGAGCGCCAAAACGTTGCCCTTCTTTTGGTCGATGACCTCGATGGTGGAGTCCCATGTTTTGGTATCGGCAAAATGCGGACGAGCCACAAAGCCCGACAGCAGCGCCAGTACCACGAGTGCAACGATAAAGCCAATCTGCAGCTTTTTGTTTGCGCACACGACATCGGACAGGCTGGGCTGCAGCTCGGTTACCGTCGTGTGCTCGGTTATCTGGACAGGACGCCCATGAGCCATCTCGTGCGCGTCTCTTTTTTGTATTGACCCGTTATCCGGCATTTGGATGCCTCCTCATTCCGGCCTGTATTGCGGTGGAAAGTATACCCACCCATCGAAAAACCGAACGGGAGGGCGTGCAGAAGCTCCATAACGCTGCTAGTCGAATAGTGCCATTTCAAAACTATGCCGGTTTACTACGATAAAACCGATAGGACCGACCACATTTGCTATTAGCAGAAAATGACAAGCTTTCTACCTGCGGCTTTGATAACGCTGTTCTTTCCATAGTTGAAAGAATGCGATTCATCGTAGTAAACCGGCATAGTTTTGTAACCGACAGACCGAGTCGGCACCGCAGCAAACCTAATGACCCGGTTTCTTCCATCCTCAAAGGATCGAATGCATGGCAGGAGTGTCCCAAACTGCCGGCAGATAAGGAACGTCCCCAAGTGCCGGGTAAACAGAAAAGCCCTGCCGCGGGTAGCGGCAGAGCTTTTGGAAGGGGACTTGGTTGTGAGAGCTCGTTAGGCGAGCTTAGCCTCGAGTGCGGCGATGCGCTTATAGGCATCGATGGTAAAGCGGGTCTGCTTCTCCAGGATCATGGTGGTCATGAGAGTGTCCTGAGCGTGAGCCATGATGAAGGTCATCTCCATCTCGCCGCCGCCGGCCTCCTGCGAAAGCAGCTTGGTCTGCGTGTCGTGGGCGCCGATAAGTGCATCGCTGGCATCCTTGTGCAGCTGCTCGGCCTTCTCAAAATCACCCTCGCGAGCAGCATCGAGCGCTGCAAGCAGATCGGTCTGGGCGTCGCCCGCGTATGCGACAATCTCAAATCCAACCATCGAGATTTCTTCTTTGGTTGCCATATTGCGTTCCTTTCACATATGAACCAACGGAGAGCATCGCGTCCGGGCATACGCGCTGCGCTGTGTATGGCAGGAACATTAACATTCAAACAAAAAAGAACAGCGCAAAACGTAATTTCGAGCTATGAACGGTTGCTTTTCACCCGTGAACGGTTTTTAAACCAATCTGAACATTCTCAAACACAATTAGCGGCAACCCAAACAGGTCCGCACCCTAGCGTATATCGCGCACCGTATCGCCCTCGACGAGCACACCCGGAAACAGCATGTGCTCCACACCGGGTGCAGCGCCCTCGGCGCCGGCAATCTTGTCGACCGCCCACATGCCGACGCGCTTGTTGTCAAAGCGCACCGTAGTCAGGCGACGATCGGGCACGATATCGCCCAAACTATCGTCAACACCCACCACGCTTACGTCCTGGGGCACGTGCTTCCCGCGCGACTCGAGCCCGCGAATGCAGCCGTAGGCCATGGCATCGTTGGAAGCATAAATGGCTGTGCAGTTCGAATCGTCCGCAAGCACCTGGCCGGCGGCATATCCGCTCTGTGCCGTCCAATCGCCACGGACGAGTCGCGGCGGCTCAATACCATGCGCGCGCAATGTCTCGCGCCAGCCCTCCTCGCGACGCATGCCCGAAAGCGAGCGCTCGGGGCACGAGATAAAGTGCACGGTCTTGTGCCCCTGCTCCAGCAGGTACTCGACCACCTGGCGCGAGCAATCGAACTGGTCGTTATCGACTGTTGAACAGAGCGGGTGCTCCAGCATGGTAACGAGCACCGTCTGCATACCGGGCAGCGGCTCGAAGGTGCCAAAGTCCGCCGGCATGCGATTCATGATCACAACCATGCCATCCACCGGCAGCGCGCTCATGCGCGACGATGCGCTCTCGAGGGTATACGGATGCCCGTCTACTTTAGTGAGGGTGATGGCATAGCCATGTTTGTCGGCCGCGGCGGCAAAGCCCTCCATACGGTCGAGGTTGCCGGTGCCGGTAATGTTGAACATGGCGACGCCGACGGTCTTAAACTTGCCGCGGCGCAGCGATCGACCGGCAAAATTGGGGCGATACCCCAGCTCGCGCATGGCGGCGCGCACGCGCTCCTTGGTCTCGAGGCGCACGCTGGGCGAATCGTGCACCGTACGCGAGACTGTCTGCTCCGAGACGCCCGCGAGACGCGCCACGTCCTTAACGGAAACCGATTTTTTAACAGCGGCCATAGGTCGATCTTTCTATGTCAACGATGCCATTGAAGACATCCTGCGCAGTCATTTTGAACACCTTTAAGTATATCCAACGCCTCCCCAACGATACGCTTACCACCCAAAACCTACCGTTCACCGACAACTCTGCTTCCCCGAGCGGCTTTTGTCGCCCAAATGTTAACGTTGCCATTGTGCAAACACAGAGCCACCGGGCGGCTCAAACGTTTACGCGCAAGGAATCGACGGTCCACAGGCACAAGGGCCACCGGTTCGCGTCTTTTTTTGTGCCGCAAAATGGCAACGTCAACATTTTGGCAACCGAACGTCAAAAGCTACCATCGTTGCTAACCCACCGACTCTTAGGAGCATTGCATGGAGCAACTCATCGCCATCATCGAAAAGGGCCAGCCCTTTTTCAACGCGATCGCCCGCAACAAGTACCTCAAGGCGATCCGCGACGGCTTTATCTCCGTCATCCCCATCATCATCTTCTCGTCCATCTTCTGCCTGGTAGCCTCGGTCCCCAACATCTGGGGTTTCTACTGGCCCGATGACATCAACAACGCCCTGTGGAAGTGCTACAACTACTCCATGGGCATTCTGGCCATCGCCTGCGCCGCCACCACGGCCAAGCACTTCGCCGACGCCCAGAACCGCGATCTACCCAAGAACAACCAGATCAACTTCATCTCGTGCATGTGCGCAGCCATCATCGGCTTCTTGCTCCTTTCGAGCGACACGATCGCCACGGATGCTGCCAGCGGCTTCAACACCACCTACCTTGGTTCCAAAGGCCTGTTGACCGCCTTTATCGCTGCGTTTGTGACCGGCATCATCTACAAGTTCTTCATTAAGCGCAACATCACCGTCAAGATGCCCGAGCAGGTTCCGCCCAACATCTCGCAGACCTTTAAGGACATCATCCCCTTCTCCGTCTGCATCACCGTCTTTTGGGTCTTTGACATCGTCTTCCGCGCTGCCTTTGGCTTCTGCTTTGCCCAGGGCGTCATCCAGGTGTTCCAGCCCCTGTTCACCGCCGCCGACGGCTATATCGGCCTCGCTGTGATCTACGGCGCTATGAGCCTCTTCTGGTTCGTCGGCGTCCACGGCCCCTCGATCGTCGAGCCCGCCATCGCCGCCGCTCTCGTTGCCAACATGACCGACAACCTGGCTGCATTCCAGGCCGGCGAGCACGCCACCGCCGTCCTGACGCAGGGAGCCCAGTACTTCGTCGTCTGCATGGGCGGCACCGGCGCCACGCTCGTCCTGGTCTTTATGTTCTGCTTCCTGGCCAAGTCCCAGGAGATGCGCGCCGTCGGCAAAGCAGCCATCGTCCCCGTGTGCTTTGCCGTCAACGAGCCGCTGCTGTTCGCCGCGCCTATCGTGCTCAACCCCGTCTTCTTTGTCCCGTTTGTCTTTGCCCCGATCGCCAACATCTGGATCCTCAAGGTCTTTATCGACTTCTTGGGCATGAACGGCTTTATGTACACCCTGCCCTGGACCGTCCCCGGCCCCATCGGCACCATCATGGGCCTGGGCTTCCAGCCGCTCGCCTTTGTGATGCTCGCCATCATCCTAGTCATCGACTTTGCCCTGTACTACCCGTTCTTCCGTGCCTATGACGCCCAGAAGTGCGCCGAGGAGGCCGAGATCTCCCAGGAGGAGCTCGCCGCCAAGAACGCCGAGAAGGCCGCCAAGCTCAACGACGCCTTCCAGGGTAAGGCCGACGCCAAGAGTGTTGCCGCCGGCGCCGCTGCCGAGGTCGTAAAGACCGACGCTGTCCCCGCTGCTGCCGCCACCGAAGCTACGGCCGCCAGCGACCTCAACGGCAAGCGCGTACTCGTGCTCTGCCAGGGCGGCGGCACTTCGGGCCTGCTCGCCAACGCACTGGCCAAGGCCGCCAAGGAGCGCGGCATCGATCTTGAGACCGCCGCCGATGCCTATGGCAACCACGTGGACATGCTTCCCGACTTTGACCTGGTCGTCCTGGCCCCGCAGGCCGCCAGCTACCTGGCCGACCTGCAGAAGGACTGCGAGCGCGTGGGCAACAAGTGCGTCGCCTGCCGCGGTAAGCAATACATCGAGCTCTCCCAGAACGGCGACAAGTCTCTCGCCTTTGTGAGCGAGCAGCTGTCGAAGTAAGTAACGCTTAGGGCCAGCCGACTATCCAAGACCGGCTGGCCCTTCGATTTAAACGATTGGATCATCATGTCCGTTAACCCTGCCAGCGTCACCAACCCGCCCGCGCAGTTTCCCGAGGACTTTGTCTTTGGCGGCGCCACCGCTGCCTACCAGGTAGAAGGCGAGACCCGCACCCACGGAAAGGGCAAGGTCGCCTGGGACGACTTCCTGGAGGCCCAGGGCCGTTTCTCCCCCGACCCCGCCTCCGACTTCTACAACCAGTACCCCGTCGATCTGGAGCTGTGCGAGGAGTTCGGCATCAACGGCATCCGCCTCTCCATCGCCTGGAGCCGTATCTTCCCCGAGGGTACTGGCAAGGTAAACCCCGAGGGCGTGCAGTTCTACCACGATCTCTTTGCCGAGTGCCACAAGCACCACGTTGAGCCGTTTGTCACGCTGCATCACTTTGACACGCCGCTGCCCCTCTTTGAGAAGGGCGACTTCCTCAATCGCGAGACCATCGACGCCTTTGTGGACTTTGCCACCTTCTGCTTTAAGGAATACGCTGACCAGGTGACCTATTGGTTCACCTTTAACGAGATCTGGGCTGACGCCTCCAACACCTACATCGAGGGCACCTTCCCCGGCGGCGTCAAAGCTCATCTGGCCGAGGCCTTCCAATGCGAGCACAACATGATGCTTGCCCACGCCAAGGCTGTGCTGGCCTTCCACAACGGCGGCTTTAAGGGCAAGATCGGCGTCATTCAGTCGTTGGAGTTCAAGTACCCGCTCAACGAGAACGACCCCGCCGACATCAAGGCCGCCAACAACGAGCACGTGCTGCAAAACCAGTTCCTGCTTGACGCCACCTTCCGCGGCGACTATGCCCCCGACACCCTCGAGTGCGCCAACCGCCTGGCTGCCGTCTCGGGCGGCACCATCGAGATCCTGGACAAGGACCTCGAGATTATGCGCGAGGCCGCGCTCTACAACGACTACCTGGGTGTCAACAACTACCAGTGCCGTTTCCTCAAGGCCTACGACGGCGAGAACGACCTGCACCACAACGGCACGGGCGAGAAGGGTACCGGCCGCTGGCGCGTCAAGGGCATTGGCGAGCATGTGAACAAGCCCGGCATCCCCACCACCGACTGGGACTGGATCATCTATCCCGAGGGTCTGTTCGATCTGCTCGTCTACATTAAACAGCGCTACCCCAACTACAAGCAGATTTTCATTACCGAAAACGGTATGGGCTACAAGGACCCCTACAAGGACGGCTTTGTGGACGACCAGCCGCGCATCGACTACATCGAGCAGCACCTGCGCTGGCTGCTTAAGGCCATGGAGGTGGGCGTCAACGTGGGCGGCTACTTCCTGTGGAGCCTGCAGGACCAGTTCTCCTGGACCAACGGCTACAACAAGCGCTACGGCTTCTTCTACGTAGACTTTGAGACCCAAAAGCGCACGCCCAAGGCGAGCGCCTACTGGTACAAGCACGTGGCGCAGACCCGTCGTCTGGACTAGTGGCTTGCGGCGAGCAAAATTGCTCCGCTCACATATCCTGTCCCCCATTTCTCAGCCGGGGGCGACACGTCACACGGCGCGCCGCCCCCGGTCTTTTTGTTTTTGGGCTGGTCAGGAGCCGTTTGTCTCGATCTGTAACATCTGACCCGCGGTTTCGGCCCCAACTGTTACAGATCGAGATGAACGGGGTGGGCCGGGCCGAATTGTCTCGATCTGTAACACTAAACCCGGTTTTGGGCGTCTACCTGTTACAGATTGAGACAAACGTACCGGCCAATCCTCTCAATCTCAATCTATAACAGTTAGCCGGTTATTTCGCCCCCACCTGTTACAGATCGAGATGAATAGATTAGACCTAGCCGAAAAATCTCAACCTGTAACACGTAGCCGAGTTTTTCAGTCCTAGCTGTTACAGATCGAGACAAACAGGCCGAGCAAGCTACACCCGTAGGTCTTTCACGCTGGAGCATTCGACCAGCACGCCCGAAACAAGCGTACGGCTTCTGGAGCTCGGGGCTTCTAGGCACGCAACGACCTCGTCGGGCGCACGGACACCCAGTCCGCGGTGACGGAACTTCACCGACATATCCCGAAAACTCGATCCCCGGCTTAGCTTGCGCGCATTATCACAATAAACCCCCAACGATACACGGTCCTGCGGTTCAATGAGCCACAGGACCGCATGCCGTCGATCAGATAAAGATCGTCATATACAGAGGTAGATATATCCTATGCCCTTCAGCCCTGAGCTGTTTTGGGTGAAGAACTATCTCTTCTCCGACTCGTCGTTCGAATCGTCTGCCGAAATCGTCAAGCGAGATTGTTGAATACGATTTGGAAGATTTAACTTCAACAGGAGTGACCCGCGGTTTTCCAGCCGCGTCTTCAAAGCCGCGCGAAACAAGAAAATCAATTTCACGCGTTCTGGGCCGACTCCCCTCTGTTTTGGAAGGCTCCTGCCAGCTGTAATAAAAAAGCGAATGCCCCAGACTCTTAAGCTGCTGCGCCACGATGTTCTCGGTTAGCATTCCTTTATTAATTGAAATTCTTCCAAATTGAATGTCTCTATGAACATCCATAAGGTCCGGACCATCATCAAACGCCAAGCTCACGAGCAATCCCGTGTCCGCCATATAGCATTTAAGCGAAGACGCGTCCTCGTGCAGGCGGTAACCCACGCTCGGATCACTGCATAAATAGCAACGGTTAATCAGTCGCGCATCCTCAAGCCAGATTAACGCCGACTCATATGTCTCAAAACGGGACCCCTTCTCCAAGCTGTCAAATTTGAACCGTTTATTTGCCGCAGATAATTGACCCGGAATATCGTCATAAACCGCCCGCGCACGTCTAGCGTCCGAACCTCCAAACTTGGCAATGTCCTCCCTGTACAGTGCGATAATCTGCCGTTTAACCCTGTCGCATCCTCTAAAATCATTCTCTGCCACAAAGGAGTCGACCGACTGAGGCATACCACCGACAAGCATATACTCATCAAATAATCTCATGCACGTCGCATGAACGCCGTCCGGAAGCGCGGTCCGAGATTCGCGCGCTTTACGGATCTCTTCTGCATAAAGATCTTTTCCGGTCGCCCAAAGATACTCCTCAAAATCGAGGGGCTCGAGAGGGATCCTTTCTTCCTCTGACGGTATGACAATGCTATCGACATTCTTTTTGATGGAGACAAGAGAGCCTGTCTCGATGTAATCAAATCTGCCGTCTTCTACAAGATGCTTTATGTATTCGCGCGCGATGGGAAACCGCTGCACTTCATCAAAAATGACCAGCGACTCTCTCGGTTCGAGGGCCTTACCATACTGCAGCTGAAGCATGCGTAAAAAAAGATCGACATCTTCACGATGGTTCAGAAATATATCGAGCGTGGCTTTGCTAGCAGCCGAAAAGTCAATGTACAGATAATCCTTGTATTCATTTTGCGCGAAGCACTTGACGAGCGTCGTTTTGCCAACGCGTCTTGCACCCTCAATAAGCACCGCAGTGCGCCCTTGCGAGCGTTCTTTCCACTCCTGCAGACGATCATATGCCTTCCGTTTAAACATAATCTCACCTCAGCATAATTTACGTGCTAGTTTACAAAAATACCGACCTTCAGATATATCTAATAATACAAAAATACCGAGCTTTAAACGAGCTTATAGCTACAAAAATACCGACCATTGCAATGGTTGAGACATACAGTAATACCGAGCTTTACGCATAACGGATGCTATGCCGAGCCGTCTCGATCTGTAACACTAAACCCGGTTTTGGGCGTCTATCTGTTACAGATCAAGACAATTCAACGATGCCGACTATTCGATACGGCGTGGTACAATTATGTCCCAATGCGAAGGAGATACCTATGCCCATCTGTGTGCCCGTCCGAGACATGAAGGACACTGCCACATTCACCGCACTTGTTGAGTCTGAGCGCGACGTCACCGTAACTAAGAACGGCTACGAGGCCATGCACTGCATCAGCAGCGACCAGTATCGCCTCATGCAAGACGAAATCGCCAAAGCCAAGCTGCTGTCTCGTATGATGCTGGCAGAAGACGAGATATCGCAAGGCGACTACAGCGACTACGACTCCTTCGCGACCGCGATGCGAGACAAATATGACCTATAACGTCGTAATACTCAAAAGCGCACGATATGAGTACGAGAGTATTGTCGGATACCTTGCTCAAATCCTCATGAATCCACGTGCAGCGGGCAATTTTGTTGCCGAGTTTGAATATCAGCTTGATCTGCTTCGCGAGCAGCCGCTCCTACGGCCCCTCTCCCACACACGGGAGCTGGCGACACGCAATTATCGATCGTTTCCCGTCAACAACTACGCGTGCCTTTACAAGTTTGAGCGCGATGCGATCTATATCGCCCATGTCTTTCACCAGTCACAGGACTACGCCCGCCTGGTCTAGCACGGCGGCACTCGCTAGCAAATGACCTGCGTGTGTTCCTCGATGGCGGCACGATCCTCGGCGGTAATACCCGGCTCGCACACCACGGCATCCAAATTGTCCAGGCGGCAGAAGGTGTAGAAGTCGCGCTTGCCGATCTTGCTGGAGTCGGCGATCAGATAGCGCGAGTCTGCCTTGCTAAAAGCGAGCTGCTGGATACGGCCCTCGTCCATGTTGGACGTAGACACGTCGCCATCCAGAATGCCGTTGGCGCCGATAAACGCCGCATCGATGCCCAGCGCGCGCAGGGTATCCTCGGCCGTTGGTCCCACAAAAGCGGCGGTGCGGCGACGGTACATACCGCCCACGAGGCACAGCTCGCAGTCTTCGCGCGCCTCGAGCAGGTTAAACACCGAAAGCGAATTGGTCACAATGCGCAGGCGAAACGTCGGCAGCATCGAGGCCATCTGCTCAACCGTGGTGCCCGTGCCCAAAAAGATGGTCGAGCCCTCCTCGATAAGCTCCACAGCACGGCGCGCAATCTGCAGCTTTTCCTCGGCATGCTTAGTGCGCTTTTCGCTGTGCGAATACTCATGGCGCAACATAGCGTGCGGACGGCCCTGTGCACTGCGGGCTCCGCCGTGCACGCGCTCAATCTCGCCTAGGCTCGCAAGTTCTTCGAGGTCGCGGCGAATCGTCATGTCCGAAACGCCCAACGCATCCGAAATCTCTTTGACCGAGACCGTGCCCTGCTCCTCGAGCAGCTGACGAACCTTATCCTGTCGCTCTGCCTTAATCACGATGAATCCTCGCCGTTCTTTGCGCGCATATCATTCAAACAGTAACGAACAAATTGTATCAGACTCGTACGCGTCAAAAATGAACGCCCGCACAGCTCCAATCATCACTTTTTTGAGAAAAATACCCCGTGCTTTAGTGGGGTGTAGTGATAATCTCGCCTGTTCGCGCTACAGTTTGTCGGAATACCTCGATGTTAGGAACCAAATGATCACTTCCGAGCTTTTCGGCACCGCGCCGTGCGGTACCCCCGTTCATCGCTACACCCTTAACGGGCCCGAGATCTGCGTTCGCATTATGGACTATGGCGCCACCGTGCTGGGCATCGATGTGCCCGACATTCCCGGCAACGTACGCGATGTGGTGCTGGGCTTTGATAAGCTCGAGGATTACTTTGACAACCCCGCCTGCTTTGGCGCGACCATCGGCCCCGTGGCCAACCGCACCGCGGGTGCCACGATCACCATCGCCGGCACGGACTGGCATATGCCGGCCAACGAAGGCGTCAACAACCTGCACAGCGATCTTGAGCATGGTCTGCACAAGCGCGTATGGGATGTTGAACTCGACGAGGTCCACAATGCCGTGCGCATGACCACCTCGCTTGAGGATGGCGAGCTGGGTCTCCCCGGTAACCGCACCTTTACGGCCGTGTTTACCGTGACGCGCACCGGCGCCTTTCGTATCGAGTATGGCTGCGAGAGCGACTGCGCCACGTACGTGTCCATGACCAACCACACGTACTTTAACCTTGCCGGCCATAACGCCGGAATGGACTGCGAGCACTTCTTTGTTGCTAATGCTGCTCACTACCTGCCCATTAACGAGCAGAACATCCCCACCGGCGAGATCGCTCCGGTCGAGGGCACGCCGTTTGACTTTCGCGAGCTGCGCCCCGTCGCGCCTGGCATGGAGGCCGACGATCCGCAGATTAAGCAGGCCCGTGGCTACGATCACTGTCTGTGCATCGATGGCTATCAGTACGGCCGTAATCTGCGCCGCGCGATGCACGTCGAGGAGATGTGGACCGGCCGTGAGCTGGACTACTACACCACCGCCCCGGGCGTGCAGCTCTACACCGGCAACTGGCTGGGCGACGAGCACGCCAAGGACGATGCCAACTATGGCTGGGGCGCCGGCTTTGCCCTCGAGGCCGAGATGTACCCCGACACGCCGCACCAGCCGCTATTCCCGCAGGGCATTGTGGGCCCGGGTCATCCCTATAGCAATGTGATCGAATATCACTTTATGAGGCACTAAGCCCGCAACGCGACATATCGCACAGCAGCGCCCGCCGGCACACCGCCGACGGGCGTTTTTCTACCTAGTCATTGGGGACGTTCTTGGATGACTAGTTGAATGGGGTCGGGGTTGGAGCTGGGGAGGTAGCGGATTTCTAGTTCTATGCCGAGCTTTTGTAACTCTTTGAAGGCGGCGATGTCCGTATCGTCTACGGCAATGGCAGGCGTTGCAGAGCGCTTGCCCTCCCTCGCCCGCATATGGCCGATGCTGATCTTGGTTATTGGCACACCGCCCTTAACCAGCGCGAGTGCATCCGTGGGCGACGCCACCATGATGAGAATCCATTGGCGCGGCGTTGCAGTATGAATGATGTCGATAGTCCTTTGTACCGAGAAAAACCGCGTCCACACGCCATCGGGCGCCGCGACCCTCATGGGTGCCCATTGGCGCGAATCTGCCGCGATCTCATCGTTGACGATTTAGATAAGATTGGAACCCACAGTCTCGTTCCACAGCTCAACGTCTTGCCCGTAAATGAAACGGTCGTCGATACGTGTAAGAAGGATCCTGGGTTGAGCCATGGCAGCCCCATTCTGTTTGAGACCCGTAAGAGCGAGACATCACGTCTCCAATATTAGTGCATTTAAAGTGAGAAAAGCCGTCAGAACACTTGCGCGGATGTGCGATGTCCCGTATCATAGACAGCCGTTGACGCCTCAGTTGCGTCATCATATGGCCGCCAGCGTAGCTCAGTTGGTAGAGCACCGCTCTCGTAAAGCGGGGGTCACCGGTTCGAGCCCGGTCGCTGGCTCCATTACACAAGATAGCCGCCTTCGGGCGGCTTTTTTGTTGCCGATTTTGAGTGCGTGCGCGCCAATCCAAACATCGCCACGTCAACGGCGGCCCACTCGGTGGACTTCGGGTTTAATGCTTAGGGGCGGGGATTTACCAAAGTGAAATCTTAATGAAAAGAAACCCAGCTGCAACAATTGCCATGGTGAGGGCTCAAATTGGCCATATAGATCTAAAATAGTCACAATATACAAATGTCGAGAGATATTGGCGATATAGATGAAAAGAACTAAGGGTTTTCTTTTGCTGGTATTGATGCTGCTCGGACTGTCCTGCCTGAGTGGCCCTTCTTGGGCCAAGGCTGCCTGTCCTGAAGGTGAGCCTTAGCAGTCTTATACGGGCAGCCTGCTGATAACTGCTAAGGAGGGCGATGCCGACTCTCAGTCTGGGGTAAATCCCCTTGCCACTTTTGAGGGGGACGGCGGAACGGTCAAGCTTGACCATATTGGTAGCGGGATTTTGAGGTGGCAAGTTCTTCCGGACAAAATTGCGAACGATCCCTTCTCTTTTGCTGGAACGATTTATCTATACAAGGTTGTGAGCGGAAAACAAAAATACGTCGATTGCTATCCGACAAACGGGTCTGGAATTGCATTCACCGGCATTTCGGGGCAGATTGATACACATGTACGAAAGGGAACCTAAGTGGTGCGTTGGGTTGGAGCTGCTGCAGGTCCGATATGGATTGCGGTCTTGCGCCCCGATGTCCAAATAGGTTTCTCTCTCTAGACGGGAAGTTGCTCATGGACGCCATATATGACGGAGATGACTGGGTCGATCATTATACTTGGCGCCTGGTCGGCTCGAACGACAATGGGGATGTGGTGTTTGATGGACTATGTCCAAAGCATCTCCATCCTTTTGTCTCGTCGTTAATTGAGAGTTCCGCTCGTGTTGCCCCCTACAGCTCGGCATCGCTTCATGATACGGACGTTTTGAAGACCATAAGGGAATCAATTGACGATGGCACGATGAGCGGCCCGCTGTTTTCTCGGCTTGTGGGGCTAGATGAGATTGGCTCGAAACGACTGCTTGCGGGCGAAAAAGTGGAACTCACTTATCGGTCGATGATTTCAATCCTGCGGCTAGCCGATGTTCTTCGCAAATAAATGAGGCTTCCCTATTCAAAAACAGAAAACCCCGCCAAACGTGATTTCCCTAGGGAAAACCCGTTTGGCGGGGTCCTAGCGTGATTTCCCTAGGGGAATCACGCCATCAGACGAACAGCTCAGCCGAGCAGCTCGCTACTCCTCCCAGTAGGCGTCGGCAAGCAACTTAAAGCAGATCTTCTTGACCGGCTGTGCGCCATCGCCCGGGAACTCGAGCGTGGGCATGTGAGGCTCGCCGGCAACGAACAACGCAAACTTGTCGTCGGCAAGATCGCCGGCGATCGAGGCGTCGGAATCGACCAAATCGTAGTCGTCCTTCTCGTCAAACTCTTGGACCAGCGTCAGGCTACCCGTAGCGACCTTAAAGGCCTCGCGACCCTCGACGTCAATCTGCAGGTCGTGATAGCGCTGATGCGTCTCATAGTGAGCCTTGTCCTCAGGACGCGTCGTGGGAGCCATGACGTTCGCAAAGACCTTGTCGCCCAGGATTGGATGGCTGCCGACCTCGAGCTCCGCCGGGTCGTTCTCCTCGAGCCAGTCAATCAGCACGTCGAGGCCCTTGAGCATTCCGCGGTATTCCTCGATATCGCCCAGTGCACCGTAAATCATCTAAATCCCCTCTCGGATCGTTTCTTTGGCGGCTACTCGGCAAACGCGTTACCGACGCTGTTGCCACCCACATACGTCTCGACCAGGCTAAGGTCGGGATTGAACACGACGAAGTCGGCGTCGCGCCCCGGCATAATGCTACCGCACTTGTCATCGGCTCTAACCACAAGCAAGCAACCGATGCCGGGGCCGACGCCCAAGCTCTTACAGCTCGGTCACGACAACGCCGTTGTAGACCTCGTCCCAACGGTCCATGACCAAGTGGCCAGTCATGGGATCCATGGCGTTGAGCTTGCCGCAGGTGTTGGCGGTACGCAGCACCGTCTCATCATCCGCGCCGGCTGCGATGGCGTGCGCGAAGCCGGCAATGGTCGAATCGCCAGAGCCCGTAGCGTTAACGGCAGGGATATCGGGAGTCTTGGCGCGGAACGCACGGCCGTTATGGAAACCCACGGAACCGGCAGCGCCCATGGACACGACGACCCAGGGGATATCGGAGAAGCGGGCATCAGAGGCGAGCGCGGCGCGGAGCTCGTCCACATCGTCGGTGGTAAAGCTCGTGCCCAGAAGGCCGTTGATCTCGGTCAGGTTAGGCTTAACCAGTTCGGGCTTAACTTCGGACTTAAGGGCGGCCTCAAGCGAAGCACCCGAGGTATCGAGCAGCACCTTGGCGCCGGCGTTCTCGGCAATGCCCGTGATCTTGGCGTAGTAGTCCGCCTCGACGCCGCGGGGCAGCGAACCCGAGATGGTGACGACGTCGGCCTTGCCCGCAAGCTCGGTAAACTTGGCGGTAAAGGCATCGAGCTCCTCGGGGGCAATCGTCGGGCCGCTCTCGAGCAGCTCGGTCTGGTTGCCGGCGTGAAGGATGTTGAGGCAAATACGAGTCTCGCCCTTGATGGGTACAAAATCATTCTTAATGCCGTTGGCATCCATGAGCTCGGCCATGTAGGCGCCCATGTGGCCGCCGAGCAGACCGGTTGCCACAACGTCGTCGCCCAGCTGATCCAGGACGCGGGCCACGTTAAGGCCCTTGCCGCCGGCGGTCTTTTCGGGCGTCACGCGGTTGACGTCGTCGATAATGAGCTCATCGAGCTGATAGCGCGTATCGACAGACGGGTTCATCGTAACGGTGAGGATCATTTTTAGCTCCTTATCTCGCAGGCTCCTTGTGCCTCGCGATACGAGTCGACAAAACGGAATTACAGAATCTCAATCGTGAACGAGCGAACGACGGTCTCCTTGGGCTTGGCGACAAGGCAGCCGCGCTTATGCTCAAGCACGTCGTCCTCATCGGAACAGGTCGAAAGGCCGCCCCAAGGCTCAACTGCCACAAAATCACCCTCGGGCTTGCTCCACACAATGAGATATGGGAAGCCCTCAAAGCTCAGGCGAACGCCCTTGTCCTCGCCCTTTTTGGAAAGCGTGACCTGGCGGCTCTCGAGCACGTCAAAGATGGTCTCCGCAAAATCGAAGAGCTCGTGCGACAGGGGCAGCGTCTTTCCCACCATGGGGTTCTTGGAGCGCTTGTCCACGTCAATCAAGCCAGTCGAAGGGACAGCGGTGCAAAGCTCTGCAGCCTCTTCTTTCTCAAAGCGCAACTCGTAGTCCGTATAGGCCTCGCCCTCATCGAGCGGGCACCTAAAGCCGGGATGCCCACCGATAAAGAACGGCATGTCCTCGGTGCCCTCGTTGGTAACCTCATAGGAGACACGCACGGCGGCGTCCTCGAGCGTATAGCGGGCGACGAGCCTAAACGGATACGGATAATCGCTCAGCAGCGCGGCGTTATCCTCCGAAGCCAGGCACATAGCCAACTCGTTCTCGCCTTGGCTCAGCAGCTTCCATTCCTGCTTGCGCGCAAAGCCGTGGCGAGCGAGCTTTACATGATGCCCGGCAAACGTCATGGCGCTGTTGTCGCGCAAGCCTCCGCAAATCGGGAAGCAAATCGGCGCCTGGCCGGACCACACGGTGGGATCACCCTGCCACAAGTACTCGCGACCTCCGGCCTCAATCGAGGTAAACGAGCCACCAGCCGTGGAAACCTTAATAGAAATCGAATCGTTGGAGAGAGCGTATTCCATTACCCATCCTTTCGAACAACTGCTTTATTTCACGCAAGCGCCCGTTTCAATCCTAACCATAGAACAAACCCGCACGCTCATCGATGCGTCCGGTATCCCGGCCATGTAACGGGGTACCATACAGACATTGATGCAATTACAGCTGAAAGGCCTTCTTATGCGAACCATCATTCTTTATGCCTCACGCCACCACGGCAATACGAAAAAGCTCGTGGACGCCATCGTCGAGGCGCACCCCGAAATCGATACCCTCGATGTGAAAACGCTCGGCAAAAACGAGTATCCCAACCTGCACGAATACCATCTGATTGGTGTCGCCACGGGCATCTATTACTCCGAGATCGACAAGGACATGGCACGCGTGCTCACTAACGTGTTGCAGCCGCAGGACAAGGTGTTTGGCCTTATGACCTACGGTGGCAAAAACAAGTGGTACGGCAAGGATATCGATGGCATCTGCCGCATGAGGCAGGCCATCTTTATGGGTGTCTACGGCTGCCCCGGCTTTGATACGTGGGGGCCGTTCAAACTCACCGGCGGTGTCCAAAAGGGGCACCCGACCGCTGAGGAAATTAAGGGTGCCGTCGACTTCTTCGACAAGATCGAAGACGAGTATGGAGACATCATCGTCGAAGAGTACGCCAAGCGCGAGAAGCGCCTAGCATACGAGAAGGAGCATCCTGCAGGAGGCCTGGTGGCCGGCGTTAAGCGTACGGCAAAGAAAATCGCTAGCAAGCTGTAACTGTAAAGGTGCTTTTGAGCGTTTAACCCGTACGGCGGGTCCGAGCAGATTCGGGCCCGCCGTCTTTTTCTTTCGTTACTCGGTAAAGGCGTTGCCGACGCTCTGGCCGCCAACATACGTCTCGACGAGGGTGAGCTCATGGTCGAACACGACAAAGTCGGCGTCGCGACCCGGCATGATGCTGCCGCACTTATCCTCGATGTGCGCGGAGCGTGCCGGCACCTCGGTTGCCATGCGAATGGCGATATCGGCGCTGGCGATGCCCCAGTCGACGATGTTCTTGACGCCCTGGGCAAGCGTGAGCACCGAACCGGCAATGCTCTTGCCATCGGCGAGCCAGCACAGGTTGTCCTTCATGATGACGTCCATGCCACCGCTGGTGTAGCTGCCCTCGGGCATGCCGCCGCAGCCCAGGCAGTCGGTGATGAGTACCGTGTGCTGCCAGCCCTTGGCCTGCAGCAGCGCCTTGATGGCGGCAGGGTTTACGTGCTTGCCGTCACAGATGATCTCGGCGTAGGTCTCGGACGTGGACATAGCAGCACCCACGACACCGGGCTCACGGTGATGCAGCCCGCGCTGGCCGTTATAGGTATGCGTAAAGCAGCTGGCACCGGCGTTGATGGCGGCGATGCACTCGTCATACGTGGCATCAGAGTGACCGATGCTGGTCACGACACCCTTCGCATTGAGGGCAGCAGCATAAGCAGCGGCGCCATCGCGCTCGGCAGCCATGGCGCTCTTAACGATACGTCCGCCGGCAGCCTCCTGCCACTCGTCAAAGACCTCCTCGGAGGGGTCAATCAGGTAAGCGGGGTTCTGTGCGCCCACATGCTTCATGGTAAAGAAGGGGCCCTCCAGGTAGATGCCCTGAATGCGAGCACCGCAGAAGTCAGGGCCGCGGCCCTCGTCAGCCTGAGCGATGACGGCGCAGGCATCCTTGATCTGCTCGACGCCATCGGTGAACGTCGTGGGCAACCAGCTGGTGGTACCGCGACGGGCGAGCTCGGTCGAGCTAATATCGATACCCTCGGGGTCGTTATCGGTAGTTGAGTGGTTGTAGAAGCCGTGGATGTGGGTGTCGACCATACCCGGTGCGATCCACGATCCCGTGTAGTCCTTGATCTCGCAAGAGGGCTCGTCGGCCTGCCAGGCGCCAAAGACGCCATCCTCGACCATAAGATAGCCGCCCAGTTGCGGGCCTGCCGGCAAGAAGAACTTGTCAGCCTTAATTGCGTACGTGCTCATATGCACTCCTTGCTTCTAAAGCAGTTGACTGTGGTGATGCTTATACCCAGCCCACGTAATAACAAAAAGCGCCCGCCCGCCGTTATGAGCGGACGGGCGCCCTTACAGGGGGACGCGATTAAGCGGTGAAGGGGTGAATCGTCACGCCCTTAACCACGCGGTTGACCGTACCGGTGGGGCTCGGCGTGTCGGGCGTGTTGCCCACGCGCACGGAGTTGAGCAGGCTGATAGCCTGAGCAAACATCACGAACGGCAGAGCAAGGTAGCCCTCGGGAAGCGCCTCGTAGCCCTTAAAGGTGAAGGACTCGCCCTCGTAGACGGTAGCGCCATCCTGCTGAACGGCAACGGTGTGCTGAGCGATCTTGTCGCCACCGATCTCGTTGAGGATGTCGATGTCGTACTGACGGGTGTAGGCGTCGTTGTTGACGAACACGAACACGAGGGTCTTGTCGTCGACGAAGGACTTGGGTCCGTGACGATAGCCCATGGAGGTGTCGTAGGAAGTAGCGACCAGACCGTGAGCAAGCTCGAGGATCTTGAGCTGGCTCTCCTGGGCAAGGCCACCGAAGGAGCCGGAACCCAAGTACGTCACGCGGTTGAAGTCGCCAGCGAGGTAGTCGGCAACCTCGGACTCGCGAGCGATGACCTCCTCGCCCATCTTGGCGATGGTCTCGACCCACTCGGCCTTCTGCTCGTCGGAAGCCTCGTCAAAGATGAGGGTAGAGAGCAGGGTCATGCAGGTGTAGGAGCCGGTCATGGCGAAGCCCTTGTCGTTGGCGCGCGGAATGAGCAGCGTCAGCGCATTGGGATCATCGGCAGACTCGACGGCGAGCTTGCCCTCGGGAGCGCAGGTGATGTTGAGGAACTTGACGTTGTGGACGAGCTCCTTGGCAACGGCAACGGCGGCAAGGCTCTCGGGGCTGTTGCCAGAGCGGGCAAAGGAAACCACGAGCGTGGGATCCTCAGCGCGCAGGAAGTCGCGCGGGGCGCTCACGATGTCGGTCGTGGCGATGGGCTTAAAGTCGTAGAGATCAGTGTTGCCGGCGTGACGCAGATACGGGGCGCAGGTATCGCCAACATAGTCGGACGTACCGGCACCGGTGAAGACAACGGACAGACGGCCCTCGCCCATAGCGCGAGCCTCGGCCAGGAAGGCCTCGATGGCCTCCTTGTTCTCGCGATAGATGTTGAGCGTATCACGCCAAAGCTCGGGCTGCTGAGCAATCTCGGCCGTGGTGATCTGGGCGCCGAGCTCGGTGAGCTCCTCGACACTCTTCTCGAACATTTCTAATACCTCTCTCTAGAAGTAATCCTCTGACGTGCAATTATACACTTCGGTTGGTTATCTGGTAGTAACCAGTTAAATGCAAAGAATCACCATATGGAAACGATGCGGACACTAGTTGCTACGCTGGTGGTAAACCTTGTATTTAAACTGATCGGCACGAGCAACCGAGAGTGTATACTCCACAACCTCGTTTGACTCGTTATACGTAGTCCTGACCAAATCGAGCACAGGCGAGCCCTCGACAATTCCCAAAAGGTGGGCGTCGGTGGGACGGGCTATGCTCGCATAGAACTCCTCTTCAGCCACGCGTATCTTTTGCTGAAAGTCTTGCTCAATCACATCGTAAAGCGGCTTGCGCTCCAGCAGCGGTCGCTTTAGGGACAGAAATTGACGAACCGGTAGATAGCTGCGTTCGACCATCATGGGCATGTTATCGGCAGAACGAAGGCGCTTGAGCTTAAAAATGCGATCACCGATACGTAATCCCATATGCTCGGCCAGATTCTTATCGGCCTCCATCTCGCAAAAATCGAGAATCGTGGTCTCGGGGTCGCGACCCATCGCGCGCATCTGCTCGGTAAAGCTGTAGGACTGCATAAGATTGGTTGCCTTTGCCGAACGGTCGGTCACAAAGGTACCGCGACCGTGCTGCCGAACCACCAGTCCTAAACGCTCCAGTTCCTGCAGAGCCAGGCGTACCGTAGTGCGCGAGAGACCATAGCGCTCCGAAAGTTCGCGCTCGGAAGGAATCATGTCACCGGCGCGATATTCATGGTCAATCTTTTCGGTCAGAATATCGACCAGCTGATCGTACAGCGGTTGCTTGCGCGCTCCGATCGCCATCCTATCCTCCCTTTTGCTCAAACTAGGCTACTACCTTGGGTGTTTAGCATTATCTGTCTGCCACACCCGAATCATCAAGAAAACAAAAGCCGCGCGCTCTTTCGAGCACGCGGCTTTTAACATACACATGGCTTAAGGGGTCGGGGTGTGAGCCGCGTAGGGACACACCCCTCAAGCTAGAGCCTTACCAGATGCTCGGCCAGAGACCAAGCGGGCCAGCGCCCAGGATGCCGAGGACGAAGAGCAGCAGAATGCCCTTGGTCGGGGTCCAGCTGTGCTTAGCGAACATGTAGTAAAGCAGCAGCGTAAGCATAAGCGGGACGAGCTTCGGGACGATGGTGTTGAGGGTGTCGGCAACAGAGAAGTTGACCGGATCCTCGGTGACGGTAGCGTAGGTCACGGACTCCATGCCGTTGCCCAGATCGGCGACGCCGCACTTGACCTCGTTGCCGTCGGCATCGACGGCGGTGAGGGCATTGCCGTCCTCATCGGTCATGGCGATGGTACCGGCCTCAGCGGTCTCGGTATCGATGCCCTCCATACCGGTGAAGTTCTCGGCCTCCTTCTCGGAGACGATCACGGTAGTAGGGGCAAGGCCACGGGTGGTGCCGTTGGGGATCTGGAGGTTGATCTGGGTGCCACCCATGGTGACGACCAGGCAACCGACGACGAAGACGCCCATGATGGAAGCGGCACGCGTGAAGGCCTGCATGTTGGCGGTCAGAGCGTCAATAGCGCTGGTGCCAAGCTTGTAGGACCAATTCATGAGCCAGAAGCGCAGAGCGAACTGGACGACGTTGAAGATCACCAGGAAGATGATCGGCGCAGCGGCGTTGCCGTTGATGGCCATGTTGGAGGTGATGCCGGCCGTGATAGGCACGAGCGTCAGCCAGAACAGGGCGTCACCGATACCACCGAGCGGGCCCATTGCGGCGACGCGGACGGCGCGGATCGTGGGGATGTCAACCTTGTTCTGCTCGAGCGAAAGCACGATACCCATAACAAAGGTGACGAGGAACGGGTGGGTGTTGAAGAACTCCAGGTTGTGGCTCATGGAAGCCGCGAGGTCGTTCTTGTTGGTGTGGATCTTCTCCAGACCGGGGATGATGGAGTAGAGCCAGCCAGCGGCCTGCATGCGCTCGTAGTTGAACGATGCCTGCAGGAAGCAGGAGCGCCAAGCCATCTTGTTGAGGGTCTTCTGGTCGAGCTGCGGAGCAGGAGTAAGATCCTCGTAGTGCTCCGGGATCACATACTCATTAGATGCCATCTTCGAAGTCACCTCCGTCAGAAACAGCTGCACCCTTCAGCTCGGTCTGCTGCTGGAAGTCCCAGAAAGCGATGCCGAAGCCGATGAGAGCGAGGATGAGCAGAGCAGGGGTTGCCAGAGAATCGTTGGCAACGGTGATGAGCGCGAGGCCAAAGCCCATGAGGAAGAAGCCCCACATATCGCGGTTCATCATAACCTTGAGCAGGACGGCGAAGCCGACGAAGCGCATCATGCCGCCTGCAGCGGAGAGACCGGTCTGCAGCCAAGTCGGGATGGCGGAAGCGATGGTCTGACCGATGGTAGCGCCAGCGATGAAGAACAGGGTGACGACGACAGCGAAGATCAGGCCGAGCAGAGCCATGGCGAAGTAGTTCAGACGCTCGATACCCTTGGTGTCGGCGTTGTGAGCCATGTTGTCCGCGGAGGACATGAGCGGCGACATAAGCGTGAAGACCAGGGTAACGCCGAGCTGACCAAGCAGAGCGAACGGAATGGCAAGGCCGACTGCCGCGTTGGGCTCGAGGCCCGTAGCGATAGCGAGAATGGCTGCCATGATGCCGCCGATGACGGCGTTAGGCGGCTGAGCACCTCCGATCGGCATGTTGCCGATCGTCATGAGCTGATAAGTACCACCCACGAGAAGACCGGTGTTGAGGTCGCCAAGGATAAGACCAATGACGGCGCCGGTGACGATGGGCTGATAGAGAGACTCGAGGAAGTTAAACTGGTCGATTGCCGCGACGAACGTGACGATGAAGACCAGAGCGACCTGGAAGATCGTGTATTCCATCTTGCTCCTCCTTTCAAAATGTATGTACGCACTTTGGATTTCACGTACAGAATGTCAGGGTTTCACTCCTGACAACGTGGATCACGAAGACTACGAGAAGAGCTTGCTCGTGTCCTCAACAGGCGTGCTCGGAACGCGCCTGATCTCCAACTCCACCCCCAATTCCTGCAGCTCTTTAAACGCAGCGACATCCTCGTCGTTAACTGCGACGGAGGTGGCGACTTGGCGCTTTCCTTCCGACATGTGCATGTTGCCGATGTTTACCTTCTTTATAGGCACACCGCCCTTGACGAGCGTAAGCACGTCTTCCGGTGTTTCGGCCACGATGAAGATCTTCTGGCGCGGGCTCGCCTTGCCAATGACGTCGATGGTCTTCTGCAGAGAGAAGAAACGCGTAGCGACGCCGGCGGGAGCGGCCATCTTCATGAGGTTCTGGCGCATGGTGTTGGTCGCCACGTCGTCGTTGGCGACGAGGATGAGGTTGGAGCCCAGGGTGGAGTTCCACTGGGTGGCAACCTGACCATGAACCAGTCGGTTATCGATGCGGGTAAGAAGAATGTTGGGTTCTGCCATGTTGATCAGCTTCCTTTCGTTATTTGCTGACGACAGTTACTTGATCTCCTGAATCGCGTAACGCGAAACATCTACGACGGCACCGGATCGGACTTTGATCTGGACCTTTTCGCCTTCGATGCCCTTGACGGTTCCGTAGATACCGCCGGCGAAAAGAACCTCCTGACCCGGCTTGAGCTCGGTGTGCAGCTCCTTGAAGTACTTCTGCTTCTTCTTCATGTTGATTTGCGACCAGATGGTGTAAATCAAGCCCATGACGACAAGCAGGCCTAAAAGAGCGACCGAGGAGCTCAGGACGCTGGCTCCGAAATCGGCCATTAGATGCCGTCCTCGTCACCGAAGATATCCTCTTCCTCGGCACCAGCGACGGAGGCAACCGTCTGGGCGGTGATGCCCGTCTGGCCAACGGTCACGGCCTGCTCGCCAAGCTCGGCGAGCGTAGCGTTGCCGCGGAGGAACAGAAGCTCAATAACCATGGGAAGGTTCGTGCCAGTCAGAATCTCGACGTTGTCGACATCCTGGGCAATCATCATTGCCTGGTTGAACGGGGTACCACCAAGCAGGTCGGTAAAGACGAGCACGCCATCGCACTCCTCGCGCATGGCGGTGATAGCGGCGCGGAGATCCTCACCGTAGGAAGCAGCCTGGTCGCCCTCGAAAGGAACGACGGTAAAAGCGGGCTGATCACCGGCGACCATAGCGATAGCGCTTGCGAGGCCGGGTGCGAACTGTCCATGACCGGTAAGAATAAAGCCAACCATTCAAATTTCCCTTCCGAAGGTGTGTACGATCTGAGTCCGATGTTTTCGGAAGCCAGCGGGCGGACGCCCTTAAAGCTTCTTGGAAAGCGTTCTTTGAAGACCAGTGGTCTCTCAACTGGTAGTAACCACATGACGTGTTGTTGTCACTATATCATCACAGAAGAGGTCGCTTTCGCTGATTCACGCAATAAAACGTTTTTGCACCGCTCACGGCGATAAATCGACCGTTTACCGCTCGTTAACACTTCTACCTGCGGTTTTGAAACCGTTTCGAAATACTTTGACGAAAGATCGGAACCTTTTCTGTGTCTAAACAACGCAGGGTGGCCAAAAAGGCATGTAGAAAAAATGCAGGTCATTGTGAAGATTTGTGAATTGGTCTTTTTGACTTAATACCAGTTAGAACCAGTTTAGAAATTATCGGTGAACGGTAGTTTTCGACCGCTCAGCGGTTATTTCCAATCGTTTGCAGCTCCTTTTCCATATGAATTAGGGAGACCCGATGAAGCACTTGCGTGGTTGCGGGAAATTTCGATACTCGTCCATCCCCCACGTGCCAAACTCTCACTCCCTAAATATGCCATAAGCTCTCGCTATTCGTCTTACAAACATAACTTACTCTAATCTGTAATTGTTTATCGTTTATCATTAAGTATGTTATAAGATTTAAATATCATCCTAGACATTGGTTGGAGGAGCTATGATCCGCTGGAACGTATCCAAATCGAATGAACCCATCAACCGCGAACAGGCAATAGCCGATCTGAGGAAGCTCGCTCACATCTGCAAATGGGCCACAATCTGCACCGCCGTAGCGCTCGCTCTGGGACTCCTCGCAGTCATTGCAATCGAGCTTCTACTCATATTGCCTAGCCTCTCCCAAGGGTTCTGCCTCCAATCCGTAGAGCTTAATGCCGGCGAAGGGCCATCTCTCGCTCTCGTCGGCGCCAATGAACAGACCCCTCTTATGCTTGTCGCGCACGACGGTCATACTGCCATAGGGAGCGCCATGATGACATGCCTTGCGCTTGCCATTGTGCTAAGCGCATACAGGTTTTTCTCCACCATTGAAAAGGCAGGCAGGCCCTTTGACCTCGAATGCATCCGCATACTACGTCAAGTAGGACATTTGTTCCTTATTGGCGGCGTTGCTGCGAAGCTTCTTGGTGCCATAGTCACGGGGCTGATACTCTCAGGATTTGGCGGCAACTTTACGGATGCGCTTGGCGGCCAGCATCTCGACCTCTCTATGCTCTTTGCAGGCCTGATTATTAGCCTGATTGCCAGCGTCTTCCAGTACGGGTGTATCCTGCAAATACAAGATGACGAGTTGCTCTAGGGGGAATCCATGATTATTCTGCGGCTCGACCGCATGCTTGCCGAACGCAAGATCTCATCCAAAGAGCTTGCGGAACGCGTGGGTATCTCCCAGGTCAATATGTCGCGTATCAAGACGGGCAAGGTTTCTGCCGTGCGCTTTTCAACTCTTGACGCGATATGCCGGGCACTCGACTGCCAACCGGGCGATGTGCTGGAATATATGCCTGACGATGAAGCCGATAACCTCTTTGGACTTAAAGATTAATAGCCATAATTAAGCCGCCAATCACGCCCTCAACGCAAAAAGCCCGCCAGAACGATGCGTTCTAGCGGGCTCAATCAGATATTTCGACTTCGTGCTCGAAAGCTCGGGCAACCTTTAAGCAAACAGGCCGTAGATGCTGATGTTGGCCTTGGCGTACAGGCCGTTGGCATACTCGGTCCACTTGGAGCTGGCGCTCGAGGCCTGCGAGGAGTACTGCTGATAGGCGGTGTAATAGGCGGTCATGGCCTGCTTATAGGTGGCACTATCGGCGGTAAAGGCATCGTTAGCGAAGGCCTTAGCGTAGGTGCTGCTCTCGTCCTTCCAGGTGCCCTTCGAGCTATCCCACTCGTCACCGGCAAGGTTGATGATGTAATCGGCGTAATCCTTGCTCGCGGTGTCCTCGTTGCCGTCAGAAGGCTCGGTCGGAGCGGTCGGCATGCTCGCGGAAGCATCGCCCACCTTCTTCTTGTAGAGCTTCTGCAGCGTCGCGGACTGGCGGACGATCTGCTTGGCCTGGTCCTTGGACACGCCATACTGCTTGGCCATGGTGTCGTAGTCCGAGGTGCCGATAGAATCCTCGGCGTACTTCTTCATCTCCTTAGAGGAGACGGTAATGCCCTCGTCCTCGGCAGCATCGAGCAGAATCTTGTTGCGCACGTAAGACAGGATGACGTCGGCAGAGGGGGCGGTGTAGTTGCCGTTACTATCCTTGACGGTATCGAGGCTGTACTGGCTCTCGATGGCCTCGCGCGCGGTGATGTCGCTCTTCTTGCCGCTATAACTATAGCTTGCCACGGTCGAATCGAGCTGGTCCTCGGTCAGGGTCGACGAACCGACGCCCTTGCCGTCAAAGCCGCCATTGCCCATAAAGAAGCCGACCACCGCAGCGATCACGACTGCAACCACAAAGGCGGCAATCATCGTCTTCTTGTGCTTGGATACGTGATCGTCCCCATCGGAACCTAGGGCGTCATCATCCTCATCCTGGGCCTCGGGCATCAGATTCTCGTCAGCGGCATCTGCGGCGATCTGAGCCTCCAGACGGGCGTCCTCCTCCTCGGCCGTCGTGCCAGCAGCAATGTGCTCGGCAGACGTACCGGCGACCAGATCGATCTTCTCGTCCTCGTCACCGTCGGGGCCTTCGCCGCGCTCGATGATCTGGATGCCGTCGATCTCGTCCTTCTCGTCCTTCTTTTGAATCAAACCCATATCGGTTACTCCTTGTTAGGAAACATAGTCCCCAATAGAATACGCCCGACGGAGCGCCGGGCGTATTGATTCTTAGGTTATACGCAAACACTTAAGTACTATTTAGGCGTTTGCAGCCTGCATGCCTTAGACCAGGTGCGCGATAACGGCATCGGCGAAGGCCTGCGTGCCCACGGCACCCTCAACGGAGCCGGTCTGGGCACGACGCACGTCGCCGGTAACCTGCTCGCCCTCGTCGAGCGTGGCAGAGACGGCGGCACGAATGCGATTGGCCGCGTCGTTCTCGCCTAGGTGATCGAGCATCATCGCGGCAGAGAGAATCTCGGCCGTGGGGTTGGCGATATCCTGGCCAGCGATATCGGGCGCGGAGCCGTGCGTGGCCTCAAAGATGGCACAGTCGGCACCGATGTTGGAGCCGGGGGCCATCCCTAAGCCGCCCACCAGGCCGGCGCACAGGTCGCTCACAATGTCGCCGTACAGGTTTGGCAGCACCAGGACATCGAAGTCGTTGGGGTTCTGGACCAGGCCCATGCAGGTGGCGTCGACGATCTTGTCGTTGAACTCAATGTCGGGATAGTTGGCGGCCACCTCGCGCGCAACGCGCAGGAACAGGCCGTCGGTCGCCTTCATGATATTGGCCTTGTGCACGGCCGTCACCTTTTTGCGGCCGCAGCGGCGGGCATACTCAAAGGCGTACTCCACAATACGGCGGCTCTTGGCGATGGAGATGGGTTTGATCGAGATGGCGGAATCCGCGGCGAAGGTCTTCTGGCCCGAGCGCTCGACGAGCTGCGAAAGCTCCTCGACCTCGGCAGCGCCCTCATCGAACTCGATACCGGCGTAGAGGTCCTCGGTGTTCTCGCGCACGATGACCAGGTCGACGTCACGGAAGCGCGAGCCGTCGCCCGGCTGCGACAGGCAGGGGCGCACGCAGGCGTACAGATCGAAGTGCTTACGCAGAGCAACATTGACGCTGCGGAAACCCGTGCCGACCGGCGTGGTGATGGGCCCCTTGATGGCGACCTTAGTCTCGGCAACCGCATCGAGCACATGTTGGGGCAGCGGCGTGCCAAACTCGTCCATGACGCCGGCGCCGGCCTCCTGGACGTTCCAATTGATCTGGACACCGGTGGCCTCGACCACGCGGCGCATGGCCTGCGTAATCTCGGGACCGATACCGTCACCGGGAATCAGGACTACATCGTGCGCCATAATCTGTTACTCCTCGTCTTCGGCGTCGTCAGATTTTTTAACGCTAGCACGCTTCTTCTTTTTGGAGAGATCCAGGCCGAAACGTTTAACAAGCATTTCGCAAATCTCGCTCGAACGGGCCTTGAGATAGCTGCCCTTACCGTTCTCGGCATCGAACTTAAGGCGCAGCGCGAGCTTCTCGGCGACCTCGGCGTCGATCTCGCCCTGGCCAAACTCGTACAGGCAACCGAGCATGTCGCGATACTCAAGGTCGCCGTGGTAGCACTGGATGGCCTCGTCCAGGATGGGCCAAGCCTCGCGCGAACGCTCGATGCTCGTGGCACCCCACACGCACAGCAGGCGGAAGGCGGCATAGCGCAGCGTGGAGGAAATCTCGTCGAACAGCGCGGTCTCGGCGCCCTCAAAGGCATCGCCCAGCTGCTCGGGGCAGGTGGTGGCGAGCGCCGCCAAGGCATCGAGGGCCTCCCAGCGGGTCTGCGCCTCGGGGCGATCGAGCGCCTCGATCAGCGCGGGCACGCAGGGCACGACGCGCTGCGGATCGCGCTCGGCAAGCAGATGCAGCACGCGGGCGGCAAACTGGCGGATGCGGCGCGTGGGGCAGCCGAGCTCCTGGACCAGGCGGTCGACGGCGTTCTCGTTCTCCTCTGCCAGCTGAAGCTGTGCCAGCTCCTCGTCGGTGAGCTGTTCGTCTTTGTTTTCTGCCATAGTTACCTCTTCTTACTATTTCTTAGCGTGCTTGTCGGCACCCTTGCTGTCATCGGTGACCGAGATGAGCTGTCGGTCGGCCGCGCCATTGCGACGCGCACGGCGGCGCTCCTCGGCATCGCCCGCGTCGGCGGCGGCACGATGGGCTTTGTTGACGTTAAAGACCTCGTCGTGCTTGCGCCACGGGCCGACGGACTCGCCAAAGCTCATCTTAAGACCGGCGATAAAACCGCCGAGCCAGCCGATCGGCGCAAACTGCACCAGCGGGAACAGCGAAAACACCCAAGTCAGCAGGACGACTGCCGCCGCTCCTGCAAAGTTGGCGATCCAGTAGTCGCGCTTGGTGATCACGCGCTTTTCGCACGCCCACTGGCCGCACAAAAAGCCAATGTAGATCGCAAAGA
The DNA here is from genome assembly GCF_003465595.1 of Collinsella sp. AF05-9. NCBI lineage: Bacteria > Bacillati > Actinomycetota > Coriobacteriia > Coriobacteriales > Coriobacteriaceae > Collinsella > Collinsella sp. AF05-9. The sequence continues at coordinate 19,272 of NZ_QSBB01000012.1, read as the reverse complement.
GAAAGAGCACCAGCGCAAGCACCACGAACGTCCAGCTCATGGGCGCTACTCCTCGTGATGATGGCCGCAGCAGCACTCGTGGCCGTCATCATGGCCGTGGCCGCCGCAGCACTCGTGGTCCTCGCCGTGATGGTGGCCGCAACCGCACTCATGCTCGTCGCCGTGCTCGCCGCAACCGCAGCCGTCCTCGTGGGCACCGTGCTCCTCGGGACGATACTGCGACCAGTCCAGACCGGCGGCGATGGCGTCGGCCTCCTCCTTATAGAGGACCGTGATGGCCTGGGTGCCCAGCTTGGCACCACCGATGGCATCGAGCATGTCGTAGAGCGTAAAGGCCACGTCGGCGCCGGGCAGCGCAAGCTCGCGATCGTCGGCATAGGCGAGCGCCAGGCGCAGGTCCTTAATGAAGTGCTCGACCATAAAGCCGGGCTTGTAATCGCCGTCGAGCGCCTTGGGGGCCAGGCTCTCCATGGCGCCGGACTTGCCGGTGCCGCCCAGGATCATCTGACAGGTCTTCTCCAGATCAAGGCCGCTCAGCTCGGCAAACGCCAGCGCATCGGCCATGCCGACCATGCAGGCGCCCAGCGACACCTGGTTGGCGAGCTTGGCAGCCTGGCCCTTGCCGGCGCCATCGAAGCAGCAGATGTTGGCCGCAAAGGTGGCAAGGATATCGCGGACCGGCGCGATGTCGTTCTCGGTGGCGCCCACGATAGCCGTGAGCGTGCCGGCGATGGCGCCCGACTCGCCGCCGGTGACGGGGCAGTCAAACGCCATGCGACCGGAGACTTGAGCGGCCTCGGCAATATCGCGCGCAAGCTCGGGCGAGCTCGTGGTGAGGTCGATCAGGACCGCGCCGGGCTTAGTGCAGGCCAGCAGGCCGTCGCCCGCCAGGTAGAGCTCCTCGACCTCGGAGGGATAACCCACCATGGTAAAGACGACGTCGGCGTTCGCCACGGCATCTGCCGGCGTATCGGCCCAGGCGGCACCGTGCTCGATAAGCACCGCCGCCTTGGACTTAGTGCGGTTGTTGACCGTGACGAGATAGCCGGCGTCCAGAATGTGGCCGGCAATGGGGGCACCCATGATTCCGGTGCCGATAAATGCGACAGAGAGCTTGTTTGCCATGAAACCTTTCCTTTTGGGTTGGGTGTTATTACCAGGTTGAATACTCGGTGCCAGCGTTTGGGCTGTGAGTTGGGATCGATTACGGCCGCGTTACTTGCCTACTGACCGCGCACGCGGCGGGCGATGCGGTCGGAAAGCGACGCCTTGTCGGCGCGGTTCTTGCCCCAAAACGCGCAGGCCACCATGCCGGGGCCCACGTGCGAGCCGATGGTAGGACCCACGGAGCTGCGAATGATCGTGACGTCGGCGCAGCCCTCCTCCTTGCGGATGGCGGCTTCGAGCCAGTCGCCGTCCTTTTCGGCATCGGCCGTCATAATGGCGATGGGCATGGTGCGATCGGGCACATAGTTCTCGCGGAACGACTTGAGAATGGACTTGAGCGCCTTCTTGCGACCGCGGTTGACGCCGATCAGCGACAGCGAGCCGGCCAGGTCGTAGGACAGCTCGGGTTTGACGTCGAGCTTTGCCGTGAGCTGTGCCGCCGCGGGCGGAATGCGGCCGCCGGCAGCCAGCGCGTCAAAGCTCTCGAGCGTAAAGTAACCGTGGACATAGGTCTTGGCCTCGTTTGCCCAGTCGACCAGCTGCTTGGCGGTCAGTCCCGCCGAACGCTGGCGCACGGCCTCAAGCGCCAAGAGCTCGCCGGTCGCACAGGGCAGAGCGTTGTCGACCACGTACAGCTCAAAGTTGGGATACTCGGCGCGCACGGCGTCCGCCGCCTGGCACGCGGAGTTGTAGCTCGACGACAGCGCCGAGGTAAAGCACAGGTAGACCGTGGGCGTACCCTCTTTGGCGCACTCGGTAAAGAACTCGATATAGCGACCGAGCGACACGGCCGAGGTGGACACGCGGGCACCGGCGCGCATGCGGTCGTAGAACTCCTTGGGTGTGATGCTCGACCAGATGTCATCCGTGCGCTCCTCGCCATCGATGATAAAGGGGAAACCCAGGATATCGACATCGAGGTTCGCGGCGACCTCGGGGCTAAAGTCGCAGCAGGTATCGACGACGATGCGGCAACGGTCCGAATGACCGGCGGATGCGGCCTTGTCCATCAAAGCGACTCCTTACGTAAAAAGGCGGCCACCCGCATGGGATGGCCGCCAACCGTTAACTCATGCAAGTTAACGTATTTTACTCGTCAAGTGTTTCAATGCGGGGCTTGATGATGCCATATCCACCATTCTTACGGTGATACACCACATTGATAAGGCCGGTCGTCGCGTTCTCGAACACGTAGAAGTCGTGGCCGAGCAGATCGGTCTGCACCAGCGCCTGCTCCTCAGTCATCGGGGTGACGTCGATAACCTTCTCGCGGACGAGCAGGTCGTCCTCTTCCTCGGGCAGCAGCAGGTCGGCCAGATCCTCGACGCGCTCGACCGGCGCGACATCCGCGGCGCTGGCACCGCCCTGGCGGTTGTCCACGACCTTGGTCTTGAACTTGCGCAGCTGGCGGGTGACCTTATCGGCGGAGAGGTCGATGGCGGCGTACATATCTGCACCGTGCTCAGCAACGCGAATCACCGAACCGCGGGCACGAACCGTAACCTCGACGATTGCCGGGTTGGGGTTCGAGGGGTTCTTCTCATAGCGAAGTACAACGTCGACCGTCATGGGCTCGATATCGAAAACCTTGAGCGCCTCGCCGATCTTCTCATCCACATGCGCACGCAGAGCATCGGTTACCGTCGTCTTGCGTCCAGAAACCTTGATATCCATACGTGGCTCCAATCTGCCTCGGGGACTTACTGTACTGGCTATGTACCCATTGCCATGCATTTATTCACGCGGATTCCTAAAGACCCGAATAACGATTGCTTGATACCGCATACCGAAGTCTCGCACTTTTCCGTGGCAAAGTGCGCTATGGGAGGGCGTCGGCGACTTTGTATTTGGTCCCGAAAATTGGCTTTGACCTGCTGGTTTTATAGGGATAAAAAAGCCGGGCTCCCCTATTGGGGAAGCCCGGCAGTGCGTGTTGAAACCGTGAAGAGGTGTCCTTTCCAACGTATAGGAGACACCACCCCTAGCAATAACTAGCTATTGAGTTTGTTAATGTCGTCGTCGGTGATGGTGCCTTCCTGGCTGGACGATTTGTCCTCGGAGGATGCGGTCTCATTGTTGGAATCGGAGGACTCGCTGCCGGAGGACGTGGTCTCACTGGACTCAGAGTCGCCCGGCTGCACGTTAGCGCCCGAAACCGTCTTAGTGGTGAGGTCGTAGGGAATCTGGCCGTACCAGACGCAGTGAACCGCCTCGAGCGTGCCGTCGACCGTGATGTCGTCGAGGGCATCACTCACGGCACGGCACAGTTCGTCATTGGACGAGAGGCCCGCAACACCAAGCGTCGAGGGCGCCTCGAGCGCACCGACATAGGAGACCTCGCTCATCAGGCGTGCAAGATAGCCGCCGGCTGTGGAGTCGCAGATCACATAGTCGACCTCGCCGGACTCGAGCGCCTCAAAGCACTCGTTGATGTTGGAGTAGGTCTTTTGGTTGGCGGTGATGCTCTGCTTAGCAAGCGCCTCCTGCGAGGCCGAGGACATCTGGACACCCAGAGTAGACGTGTTAAGGGTATCGGTGGAAACGCTTAGCGACCCACCATCGCTGGTTTTACCGAACACGGAAGCGGCATCGTACAGGCAGGTGCCGAGCGAGCTAACGTCCCCGTCCGTGGAGTTGATCTCGCCGATAAAGATATCGGCCTTTTTGTCGCCGAGCGCGGAACCTGCCGAGGACGCATCGACAAAGGCGACCTTAAGGCCCATGCGGCTTGCGAGGGCGCGGGCAGCGTCGACTGCATACCCCGTAAGCTCGCCGTCGGCGCCCTGCATTGCCTGCGGCGCATCGGAAGTATCGAGGGCGACCGTCAGGGTTCCGGGAGTAACCAGGGCATCGTCCGACACCGCCGGCGTGACGGTCTCGTACTCGATCTGGTCGATCGTGGGAGTCGTGAACGTAGACAGCGGGTTGAACGCGCATCCGCTCAGGCCCAAAACGGCAATGACCGCTGCGGTCCCAGCACCTAACCGAGCCGCGTGCATCAAGCTGCCCCTCACCATGTCCACTACCCTGCCTTCTGTGTCGTATACGATCCGTGCGTTGCGCGGAATATCGGGTTGTTCCCACCAGCTGACCTGGTATTTGACCCCACACTTGCGCACCGGGGTGTTTGCTCGGGAGGCCGCAGCCACCTTCACGACTGGCCCGCTCGCCCGCGAGGCGGTATTGCCCCAAAGAAAGTAGAACGGACGGTGCGGCTTACATCTAGGACGCGCCATGATCGCGCCGCGCGCACGCGGTCGCTTACGTGGATCCCTTTGACCGCGTCTGTCTTGGACTAGGACGGGCATTTCGTCCGTCCGCAACCACAGCCTGGTAGGAACGTAGCGCATTATAGCTAAGTTCAAGCTAAAGTTTAAGGTTAGGGGCGTCATTCGCATCGCGAGTACAGATTTCGCAGGTCGGAGTGGGCTATTCGTGCCTCTGTGAAGCCCGGAGCTCCCCTATGGGGAGCTCCGGGGCACCCTTCCTAGGGTGCCGTGGCCAAAAAATGGCAAATATGAGTACTGTCACCAATTTAGTAACAGGCAATTTTGGCCTCTCGGACAGATTTTGCGCTCAGTGTCGCCAACCTGATGCTTAGTTATTCTACATTTGTTTATTATCTTCTTACTTTACGCCGCCTCCGAGTCCTAAATTCCTTGATTTTGCTGTTACTGATTTAGTGACAGTACTCATATTTGCCATATTATGGCCAGGGCATATGATTAACCTTCTATTTTCGACGCGTATTAGACCGGCTTAAGCCCAAAACACGCCCGCAGCGTGTTAAGCAACGCCTCTTGCTTCTTCCTGCGGGCATCGACACGATTCCGGTACCGCTTTCGCATACGCTGGTGCATGCGCCATGCGAGCGCTTCCATCGCTTCCATGTCACAGAGCATTTCGTTGTTGACCGTCGCGACCTCGATTCCCATAGTAATCAAGCCCGTGTTGCGTTTTTCGTCATGGATACGTCCCCTCCGGGAGGAATGGCCCAGCTCACCGTTGTATTCCAGGTCAAACCGGGCTGCCTCCTGATATGCATCGCAAACTGCATGGGGCATCCCCGAGATTGCCTGCGCGCGGTCATCGAACTCGATCTTGTAGTCGGTCTTAAAGGGACCGCAGGCAAATCCGCCATAGGGAAACGGAAGCGAAAACAGGGCGAGCATGATGCACTCCATGGGCGAGAGCAGGTTTTCTGACAAGTAGGGACACAGACGCTGCAATTGTTTGGCCGTGCTTCCCTTGCATGTCGCAAGGTAATCTGCCAGGCGATCGGGCGTCAGCACCGGTTCGACTTCAAAGTAGCCCACGTCTGCTGGCTGGTCCTTGTCCTTTGCAAGTTTATTCGTAACAGGCGAGGTGTAGGGAGGCAGATACTTCCCGCGGTCGCTCAGTGAAATCTTAGAGCACAGCTCCTGGGCCAGGGCAAACGCCTGGATGCAGCCGACCTCGCGCGCAACGGCAACACAAAGGGCCTCGGGAGATAGGCTGTACACCCCCGGTTCCACCTCTAGAATCGAGCCGGCGGGCAACCCGGAACACACGGACCAGCCTACGCCAGGCATGCGGCGGCGCTGCGCCGCAGATCCCACCAGCAAGCACAGATCTTCTTGCACCTCGCCACTTTTGGCTCCAATTCGCACCAAGTCAGGAAGATAGATATCCTCGGTCGAGGGCGACGACGTGCGCAGCACACGGCGCTCTTCATCGGGATTAAGGTCCTTCCAGCTGATATAGCCCATCTGCCGGCGCTCGGCGCGCATCATGCGCAGCGCTGAAACGCCTGTTAGGATTACGGAAGCCGCTAGCTGTTCGCCTGTCGGCTCGTTGCGCCGCTCAATCTTCACTGCCACAAAACCACCCCTACCAAACACGTGCGATAGCAATGCCATCGACTGCCGCAGCGCCGGCGCGCTTGAGTTCCGCCGAAGCCGTGGCCATCGTCGCGCCCGTGGTGATAACGTCATCGATCAGCAGCAGGCGGCGGCCGTGCACGTCCTCAACCGTCTCGTACATGCCTTGGGCACGCTCGCGGCGCTCCTCACGACCGAGTTCGCGCTGGTCGCCATGCCCGTACTTGACGAGAGCATCGAGCAGGGGAACACCCGACAGCTCGCAAAATGGGCGCGCAATAGCCTCCATATGATCAAAACCACGCCGCCGAAACGCTGCCGCCGTCGCAGGCACAAACACCACCGCATCCGCACCGGACAGCACACCTCCTAAGCGTTCGGGCGCTACGACCTGGGCATGCAGGGCGGTGTCGTAAAGCAGCTCCGCCAGATACGGAGCCAGACGTCGCTCGCCCGCATCCTTGTACGCTTTAATGATGCGCGGCAGCGGATGCGCGTAGACGGCGCACGCCAGGCAGCGGTCGAGCGCCTCCGACATTGCCGAGGACGTGCCCTCGACCGAACATTCAGTGCACAGCAAATCCCCAAACGGGGCGCCGCATCGGGTGCAGCTATGACGTGGGTCGATGAGCGTGAGCGCAGCCAGGCAGTCTTGGCAAATAAGCGCACCGGCGCGCTCGCAGCCGGCACATCGTGTTGGCGACAATGCCTCGAGCGCCTCGCGTGCCACCCGCTCGGCAAACGGTAGCAATTCGTCTGCAAACGGTAGGGCGCCGGCACCCTGCAGACGGCTCAATATGTTCAGATGGCTCTTCAAGACACAACCCTCCCTACGTTCGGTCGCAGGGAGGGTTGTTGATTCAGCGCTATGATACCCCGATGCGCTCGGGGCAAGGCGAGCTAAATCCGCTCGCGGGCGTTATTCGCCGGCGGGCGGTTGTGGTGCAGACGAAGACGGGGTCGGGCCCTCGCCACCATCCTGGCGCGGCTTGCGGGAACGGCGACGGCGACGGCGCTTTTGACCCTGGTCGGCCGAGCCCTCGCCACCGCGATCCTCGCGCGGCTCGCGCTCGTCGCGAGCGGCGCCACGCGAAGCCTTGGCAGCAGCTCCCCCGCCATCTCCGGGACGACGGCGCGTGACCTTGACCTCGCCATCCGAGACCTGATCGGCCACGGAGGGCACTGAAGGCTTCTGCTGTGCGCCCGAGGAATGGCGACGGCGCGGGCGCGGCGCGCGCTCCTCCTCGCCACGTGACTTGCCGCCCTTGTCGACAGGCGCATCGGAGGCCGAGGGACCCTTGGAAGCGGCACCAGCCTCGCGAGCAGCTGCGGCACGGAAGGCGTCCTCGCGCTCCTCGCTCGACAGATGACGGCGACGACGGCGCGTGGGATTCATGCCACCGCCGCGATTCTGCTGCTGGGGCTGTTGAACCTCGCGCTCGCGGGAGGAGTTCTTGCCTGCAGCTGCGGCCTCGCCGGCATCGGCAGAGCCCGCACGCTTGCGGCGGCGACGGCCGCCAGCGGCCTCCTCGGCCTCAGGCGTTGCGGCATTGCCACGGCCCTTTCCGCGGCCACGACCCTCGCCCTGCCCCTGACCGACACGGGCATCGGATTCAGCATCGCGACGACGGCGCTTGGGCATCGACGTACCGGCCAGACGGTCGGCACTCGACAGGCCATCGCCCACGTCGACGCCGTTCTCGCGATCGAGTTCCATGAGCGCCAGGCGCATCTCGGGCGACTCGATGCGCTCGAGCACATCGCGCGTCACGCAGTCGGGGCGGCAATTGCAGCCCTGCTCGGCAGCCTTCTTCTTGCAGCCCTCCGAGCAGGTCATATCGGCCAGGTTGACCTTAAAGACCTTGCCGTTCTCCAGGCGCAGCACCAGCTGCTCGCGCGGCGTGTCATATTCCTGAATACGCGCCTTGCCGAGCGGCGTATCGATGAGCGTCTTCTTTTTGGGCGCGCGGCTCTTAAAGTCCTTGTAGGCCTCGAACTCGTAGCGCAGGCAGCACATCAGGCGGCCACACACGCCGCTGATCTTGGAGGAATTGAGCGGCAGGTCCTGCTCTTTTGCCATGCGGATCGAGACGGGCTCAAACTGTCCGCCAAAGCGCGTGCAGCAGAGCTCCTGTCCGCACTGGGCATAGCCGCCCACCAGGCGGGTCTCGTCGCGCACGCCGATCTGGCGCATGTCGACGCGAATGTGCAGCGTCGAGGACAGGTCCTTGACGAGCTGGCGAAAATCGACGCGCTCCTCGGCCGCAAAGTAGAACACGGCCTTCTCGCCGCCAAACAGGTACTCGACGCCCACCGGCTTCATCTCGAGGTCGAGCTCTTTGACCAGACGGCGGAAATCGACCATCGCCTCGTCGCCCTGGATGGCCAAATCGTCGGCAAGCTGCAGGTCGATGTCGCTCGCCACGCGCAGCACGGGCTTGAGCGGCTGACCGATCTCGTCTTGCGGCACCTCGAAGGGATCGGCCGTGACCAAGCCGATCTCGGTTCCGCGCTCGGTGGAGCAAATGGCATAATCGGCCTCGAGGATATCCAGGTCCTGCGGGTCAAACCACAGGTCGCGCGAGGCGTAGGTAAACTTAACGGGTACGACTAACGGCATTTCAGTGCCTTCCTGATATCGAACAGCATGACCTCGATGGCCAGCTGGGGAGTAACGTTTCTGGCGATGTTGCGCTCGGCGGTCGCGACCGCCTCGAGCGCCTGGGTGGCACCCGCAACATTCGTCGCAGCGGCAAGCCGACCGATCGTGTCACGCACGTCTTCGTTCACCACGTCGGCCGCCTCGTCCTGAAGTGTCAGCAGCACGTCGCGCATGAGCGTCCGCGCGCTCGCCAGCGCTTCCATGATACCCGAACGCTCGCGCGCGTTGAGTTCGCGCTTGTTGCGGTCCTCAAGCTGCTTCAATGCTCCACGCGACAGGTAGTCGGCATTTTGCTCGAGTACCTTTTCCTGCGTGGACTTGACCTCGGCGAGCGGCGCCTTGACGGCGACGATGAGCGACTTGGCGCGACTGAGCACGTCGGCCTCGTCGGCGGCGATGAGCGAATCGATGGCACGGACCATCTGGCGGCGAGCATCCTGGTGCTCGGCGCTCTTGAGGAACTCGATGCCGCGCGTTGGGCTCCCCGCTACGGCAACCGCCATGCGGCAACGCGCAGGGTCCTGACCGGTGGCGCGACTCACGGCACGCGCGGCCACGGCGGGCGACACCAGCCGAAACGGCACGCACTGGCAGCGGCTCACGATAGTGGGCAGCATCACGTCTGCCGAGGTGCCCAGCAAGATGAACATAACGCCCTCGGGCGGCTCCTCGAGTGTCTTGAGCAGTGCGTTGGCGGTGTTGGCGCGCAGTTGCTCGGCACGGTCGATGATGTAGACCTTGGCCTTGGCGCGAATGGGTGCCAGCGGCACGTCATCGAGCAGCTCGCGGGTCTGGGCAATAAGGTAGCCCGTGGCGCTCTCGGGCGTGTAATAGTGCACGTCGGGATGCGTATGGCGCGCGACGCGCACGCAGCTGTCGCACGATCCGCAGCCGTCCTGCTCGCACAGGAATGCCTGGGCGAGCGCCCATGCGGCATCGAGCTTGCCGGCGCCGGGCGCTCCCAAGAACAGATAGGCGTGCGATGCGCGACCGCTGGCGACGGCGTTGGTCAAAAAGTCGCGCACGCGTTCTTGGGTATCGAGTTTGGCGAGCAAGCTTGTCTGCGCAGGGGCCATGCTACTCGGCCTCCTGGGCAAGCGCGGCGACGACGGCATCCTGCGGGATATCGAGGCCGTACGCGCGAACCTGCTCGACCGTCTGCGCGAAGACATCCTCGATCGGCGCAGTGGCGTCGATGAGCTTTACGCGGTCTGGCTCCTCGGCGGCAATGGCACAAAAACCCTGATAGACGCGCTCCTGGAAGGCTATGCCCTTTGCCTCCATGCGGTCAGCCGCGCCACGGGCAGCCATGCGCAGCGCCGCCTGCTCGGGCGTGATGTGGTAAACGAGCGTGAGCACCGGGTGTGTTCCCGCGACGGCCAGGTTGTTGGCGTCGCGTACCATCTGGCGATCGAGGCCGTCGGCAAACGCCTGGTAGCAGGTCGTGGAATCGTAGAAGCGATCGCACAGGACCACCTTGCCGGCCGCGAGGGCAGGCGCGATAACCTCGTGCACTAGCTGGGCGCGCGCGGCCTCGTAGAGCAACAGCTCGCAAGTATCGCCCATTGCCGTGTTGGCGGAATCGAGCAGCAGGGCACGAATCTTCTCGCTGATGGCGGTGCCACCCGGCTCGCGCAGGGCCACGACCTGGTAACCGGCAAGGTCAAGCGCGCGGGCCAGCAGGCGCGCCTGCGTGGACTTGCCAGCGCCATCGACGCCCTCGAGCGTGATAAAGCTATGTTGAGCGGGCTCAAAAGCCATGGGCGCAGCCCCTTCCTACAAGGCGCGTAAATGCAGATATATCAACCAAGCCATGATACCCCAGTGCTCGGCACGTCCCAAATCCCACCTAGCCAATGGCTACTCAGGCGGCAGTTAGGGACGTTCCTAAACTGCCGGCCGAAAAGGAACGTCCTCAACTGCCGGCTTTTTGGGGTACTGGGTATAATCGTCGTATTGCATTGAAATGTGGCGAAAGGAGTGGCAATGTCTCGGTATTGCGCCTCGTGCGGCAAGCTTCTTGCAGATGATGCCAAGTTCTGCACCTCGTGCGGTGCACCCGTTGAGCAAACAGCCGCGAGCGATAGCCAGCCCGCTTTTGAGCAGACCGGCTCCCTTGATACGCCGCAAGCCAAGGCGGACGACCCCCTCGCCTATAGCCCCGACCCCGCCGCAGGGACCGAGGCCGTCGAGACCACGCAGCGCATACCCGTCGCGAGCGGCTCGCCCCAACAGCAGCCGGCTCCCGCATACGCGCCCGCTTCGCCACAGACCCCCGCTCCCAAAAAGAGCGGCACCGGGCCGCTTATCGCCGTTATTGTTGTGCTGGTGGCGATCATCATCGCCCTGGTCGTTTTCTTTGTGATCAAGCCTTTCGACAACGCCGCCACGCAGACGACTGCCGCGGTAGCTAAGCTGCACCATGACGTCGACGACGATGACCTAAAGCCTCTCGGCGATCCCAACAGCCTGTACGACGATGATGACGATGACGACGAGGATGGCGGCGAAGCAACGCTCTCCGAGCAGAACCTCTACCGTCGCCTGAGCGAATACTACGACCTGCTCGAAGATCTCGACAGCCAGGTCCGTGGCTGCGCGCAGAACTTCAACGGCAACTATCTGGAAGAGGATCGAACCACCCGTCAAAATCTCGCCGACGTCGCCGAGCGCACGGAGGACACCATCGAGCAGTATTACGACATCGTCGAGGACCTGGACGTCCCGACGAGCTCCAAGAACTACAGCTCCTGGAAGGACATCATCGCCCTGTACGACGACCTGGATCACCGCATTGACGCAATCTGTGATGCCTGGGAGATCAGCCTGAAATACGCCAAGCCTGCGGACCACAAGAATGAGATCGTGGCGCCGCTGTCGCGCGACAACGTGGCGGGTACCAATGACAATAAGTACCGCCTAGACTTTGAGGAGCGCTATCCCGGCGCCAAACCCGTCGAGGTGAACTAGCGCTTTGTCGTTCCCGAGCCGGCAGTTAGAGACGTTCCTAAACTGCCGGCAGAAAAGGAACGTCCCTAACTGCCGGTCAAAAAAAACGAGCGAGGATCATGGGACCCTCGCTCGTTTTTGGGCACTGTTTCGACTGCGCCGTTACTTGTCGGAGGCTGCTTTCTTGGCAGTCGACTTCTTCGCGGTCGTCTTCTTGGCGGCAGTGGCTTTCTTAGCCGTCGTCTTCTTGGCCGCCGTCGTCTTCTTTGCCGTGCTCGCCTTGGTTGTGGTCTTGCGGCCGCGGGCGGGCTTCTTCTCCTTGGTCGGGCAGTCCATGTTGACGCAGATACGCCACGGACCGCGCGCCGTGTTGACCACCACGATGGGGGCGCCGCACTCGGGACAGGTCTCGCCCGTCGCCTCGAGCTTGCCACGCGCCGGTAGCGGATAGCTCACGCCGCAGTCATCGTAGTTGGTGCAGCGGATAAAGCGCTTGCCGCTCTTCTCGCTCTTGTGCGCGATCAGGTCGCCATGGCGTCCGGCCTCGGCGCACACCTTGCACTCGCCCACCTTAAGGTCAGGCTCGTAGTTGGTGGGGCACGTGGGGTTCACGCAGATCTCGAAGGCCTTCTGGCGGAACGGCTGGCACTTGATGCGCGGCGCGCCGCACTCGGGGCACACGGCGGCCTCGCCCTCGAGCGGGCTCACCTTGACGCCGCTCGGCACCGGATAGGTCACGTCGCAGTCGGGCCAGCCCATGCAGCCAATGAAGCTGCCGCGGGTCTTGGCGCTCGTCTTCATAACCAGGTCCTTGCCGCACTTGGGGCAGGCGCCCACGCGCGCATCGGCCGTGACGGCGTCGCTGATGGCGTCGCCGAGCTCCTGCGTATGCTTGAGCAGCTCGTCGAGCACGCCGGCCAGCAGCGCACGCGAGTGCGTCACGACATGCTCTTCGGTGTCCTCGCCGCGCTCCACACGGGTCATGTCGCCGTCGAGCTCGCTGGTCATATCGGGGCTCGTGATGCGCGGGGCAAACTGCGTCAGCGCGTCAATGATGGCGATGCCCAGCTGGCTCGGCTCCACGGGATCGTTTTTGAGGTAGCGCACGGCGTACAGGCGCTCGATGATGCTCGCGCGCGTGGACTTGGTGCCCAGGCCGCGCTTCTCCATCTCCTGCACGAGCTTGCCCTGGCTGTAGCGCGCGGGCGGCTCGGTCTGCTTGGCCTCGAGCTTAATGTCGAACACGTCGACCGTATCACCCTGTTCCAGCGGCGGCATCTGCTCGTCGCGCTTAAGGCCGTACGGGTACGCCTCGCGGAAGCCCGGGGTCACGAGCACGTCGCCCGAGGCCACGAACGGCTCGCCGTTGACGTCGAGCTCGAGCTTGGTGTTCTCGATGGTCGCAGGACCCATAAGCGTCGCCAGGAAGCGGCGGGCGATGAGATCGTAGAGCTTGCGCTGGCCGCCATCGAGCGTGGACGGATCGCCCTCGCCCGTGGGATAGATAGGCGGGTGGTCGGTGGTCTCGACCTTGCCGCGCGTGGGCTTCATGGGACCGGCGAGCACCTTTTTACACACGGGCGCCAGCGCCGGGTTAATCTTTGCCAGGTCGCTCACCACGGCGCCCAGATCGAGCGTCGCAGGGTACACGGTATTGTCGACACGCGGGTAGCTGATGAGGCCCGCCATGTAGAGGGACTCGGCGATGCGCATGGTACGTGCAGGTGAGATGCCCTCGGCCGCGGCGGCAGCCTGCAGCGAGGTCGTCGCAAACGGCGTGGGCGGCTGCTGCTTGCGGGAGCGCTTGGTCACCGCGGCGACGGTTGCCGTCGTAGCGCCGTCGACGTGGCCGTACGCCGTCTCGGCAGCATCCTTGTCGGTAAAACGTGCCGTCTTGTGCGCAATCTTAAAGCGCTCATCCTCGGCAGCGCCCTGCGCGGCGCCCATGCCGCGAATCTGCCAATAGTCCTCGGGCACAAACGCCATGCGCTCGCGCTCGCGCTCGACCACCAGGGCAAGCGTCGGCGTCTGCACGCGGCCGGCGGAACGCACGTTGCCAAAGCCGCCAAACTTGGCGAGCGTCAGGTAGCGCGTGAGCACTGCACCCCAAATGAGGTCGATGTGCTGACGGCTCTCGCCGGCGTCGGCCAGGTTCTGGTCGAGCGAGACAAGGTTATCGAAGGCCTGCGTGATCTCGGCCTTGGTAAACGAAGAATACTGGGCGCGGGCGACCGGCAAGTCGGGCGCCACCTCGCGCACCTTGTTGAGGGCGTCCGAACCGATCAGCTCGCCCTCGCGATCGAAGTCCGTGGCGATGATGACGCTGTCGGACTTTTTGGCGAGGTTCTTAAGCGAGCGGATGAGCTCTTTCTCGGCCGGAAGCTTAATGACGGGCGCCCAGGTGAGATAGGGCAGGCTCTCGAGCTTCCAGCCCTTGATGGAAATGCCATCGGCAAGGAACGGCTTGCGCTTGGTGTCGTACGGCGGGCGGGCCAGGCCATCGGGCATATCGGCCGGCAGCATTTCGCCGTCCTCCGTGACCGAATACCAGCCCAACTTTTTATCGAACAGCACACTGTCGCAAAAATCGGGTGCCAGGATGTGACCGGCAAGGCCGATCGTCACGCACTCCTCGCCCTTCCACTCAAAACGGTAGATGGCGGTGTTGTACACCTTGTCCTTTTTGGGCTTGCCCGTGGACAGACGCTCGGCGATCTGACGCGCGGCGTCGTTTTTCTCAGCGATGATGAGCTTCAAAAGAGGCTCCTATCTCGTGTGTCTGCGGCTGCGCCCGCCCTCTTGGCGGCCGACTTACGCCCTTGCTTGCTCAATCTGCCCGATGAGCCAATCGCACCAGGCATCCATGCCCTCGCCCTTGCGCGCGCTCACGGCAAACCGCGGCGCCTGCGGATTGAGGTCATCGAGTGTCTTAGTATACCTATCCATGTCAAAATCGAAAGCCGGAGCCACGTCGACCTTATTGAGCAGCTGCGCGCCGGCGTGCTGGAAGATGCCCGGGTACTTGATGGGCTTGTCGTCGCCCTCGGGCACCGAGAGGATCATGATGGACAGGTTCTCGCCCAGGTCAAAGTCGACCGGGCAGACCAGGTTACCCACATTTTCGATAAAGATGACGTCGATGTTCTCCAGACCGACGGCCTGGTCGAAGGCGTCGACGGCCTCCATGATCATGTTGCCCTCGAGGTGGCACAGGCCGCCCGTGTTGATCTGGATGGCGGGCATGCCGGCTTCCTTCATGGTGATGGCGTCGACGTCCGAGGCGATATCGCCCTCGATAACGGCACAGCGCAGGCTGGCTTTGTCACGCAGGCGCTCGTTGGTGCCCAGAATCGTGGTGGTCTTACCCGAGCCAGGGCTCGACAGCACATTGATCACGTAGGTGTTCGTCTGCTCAAACCGCTGACGCAGCTGATCTGCCAGGCGCTCGTTGCGCGACAGAATCGGCGACGCGATATCAATCGTTTTCTCGGCCATACTTAGCGCTCCTTACTTTGGCCCTTTTATACCCCATCGCTAGATGGCGAGCGTGCTAATCGTCGGGGGTCTCGATCTCGATACTTGCGATGTCGAGTTCGCGGCCATGCAGCAGACGCACGTTGGCACCGCCACATTGGGGACAACGGCAATGGAAACGGTCGTGCTCAAAGACCTCACCGCAGTCCAGACACTCGCTTTGTGGATGGACTTCCTCCACGGCAAGCTCGCAGCCGCGCGTGAGCGAGTCCTCGTCGCGAAACGTCTCCCACGCAAAGTCAAGCGCCTCGCGCACGACCTCGGTCATATCCCCGATACGCAGCGTTACCAAAACGGCGCGCGAGGCCCCCGCCCCACGCGCCGCGCGAATCACTGTATCGAGTATGCCGTTGACAATGCCAACCTCGTGCATACCGATTTACTCCTCGTCGTCCTCGTCGTCCGAGAACAGGTCCAGACGGCTCACGAACAGGCCCTCCTTGCCCTCGCGCGCGGTAATGACCACGCGAGCAATGGCGAGCGAAATCTCGTAGAGCGAGAGCAGGGCGCCATACATGAGACCCAGCGTAACGGGCGAGCCGTCGGGCGTAATCACAGCCGAGCCCACAAGCAGGCCTACGTACACGTAGCGCCAGGCGCTGCGGAAGGCCGCATAGGACACGATGTGAAAGACGGACAGATAGAAGATGATGAGCGGCAGCTCAAACGCCACACCAAAGCCGATCATAAAGAGCAGCTCCATGTTGACGTAGTTCTCCAGGTCGGGCAGCGCCGTAGCGACGGCCGAGGTCTCGCCGATGAGCCACTCAAAGCCCGCCGGGATGATGATGAAATAGCAGAAGATGGCACCCAGGAAGAACAGCACCGTCGAGGCGAGCACCGTGGGCACGACCCACTTGCGCTCGTTGGGGCGCAGCGCCGGCAGGAAAAATGCCAGGATCTGCCAGATGATCATGGGCGTGCACATGACCACGGCCATCTTGATGGCCAGCGAGAAGCGCAGGCCAAAGCCGCCGAGTGTGGTGGTGATGTAGAACTTACCGTCCGGCACAAACGAGCGGATGGGGTCTTCCAGGATATCGAGCACCACGGGCGTGGCAAAGTACAGCACGATGGCGGCGGCAAACACCGACACGATCACGATGGTCAGGCGGCGACGGAGCTCTCCCAGGTGATCGAAGAGCGGCATACGAGCAGGTCCGATAGGCATTACTCATCGCCTCCCTTCGGGGCGTCGGCGGCAGCAGTCTCGGCAGCGTCCTCGGCCTCGAGCTCGCGAGCGAGCTGGTCGACGACGGCCTTGCGCTTGCGGGGACGACGGGCGTAGAGGCCAGCCGTCGTGGGCTCTGCCGGCTCGGGCTCGGGCTCTGCAGCAGGCTCGGGCTCGACGGCAGGCTCGGCGGCAGCGGCAGGCTCGGCCTCGGCGGCAGCGGCCTCGGACTCCTCAGCAGCACCCTCGCCCTCGGCGGCAGCCTCGCTCGCGGCCTTCTCGGCAGCAAGGCGGGCACGACGCTCGGCAAAGGTCTCCTTCTTGGCGGGCGCTACCGTCTCGGCGGCATCCTCGTCCGCATCGGAATCGTCATCGACGGCAGCCTTCTTGGGCTTGACCGGAGCCGAAGCGGCCTCGCTCACCGGATCGATGATCTCGGACTGGACAACCGCCGTCATCTTTTCCTGCGTCTCGCGGAACTGACGGATGGCACGGCCGATCGTACGGCCCATCTGCGGGAGCTTATCCGGGCCAAACAGCAAAAAGCCGAAGACCACGATGATTGCCAGCTCACCTTCTCCAATACCAAACACACATACCTCCAAGGCTCGATGTGATTCGAGCCCGCACCGCGCCATTCGGCCGGAACTCGTCTATTCATTCGGTCAAGTATAGCGCCCGGACGCCAAAACGTCCGAGCGCATCACAAACATATGCCAAACGGCACGCCCTTTTGGGGGCAAAGATTATGCAGCGGTGATCGAAATCTCCTGGTCGACGCCCAACAGCTGAACCACGCGCATCACCGGGGGCTGCACGTTGACGCAGCTAAAACGCTTACCATGATCAGCTGCGTGGTGTGCGGCGCCCACAAGCACGCCAATGCCCGTCGAATCGATGTAGCTCACCTGGGCAAAATCGAGCTCAACGGCCTCAGTGGGCTGCTCGAGCGCCAGGTCGATGGCATTGCGCAGGCTATCGGCGTTAGAGATATCGATCTCACCGGTCACCTTAATGGTGTAGAGCTCTGGCGTGGGGTTTGTGGAAATACCCAAATCCATGTATACGCTCCTTTACGTATCGAAAGTGCGGATAGTACTAGGCGCGGACTTGCGGGGCCCTACGCGTTAGGCGCGCTCGGCACGCGCAAGCTCGGCAGCGACAAGCTTAACGGCCAGCACCAGCACATCGAGCGCGGCCTCCAGGTCCTCGACCGTGGGATAGCTCGGCGCGATGCGGATGTTGGTGTCGCGCGGGTCCTTGCCATAGGGCCAAGTGGCACCGGCCGGCGTGAGCTTGACGCCCAGGTCGGCGCAAAGCGCGGCGACCTTTTGGGCCGAGCCCTCGGGACCATCGAAGCTTACAAAGTAGCCGCCGCGGGGGTGCGTCCAGGTGGCGCAGCCCGTGTCGCCCAGGCCCTCGGTGAGCTTGCGCTCGACGGCCTCAAAGCGCGGGCGCAGGAACTCGGCATGCTTTTTCATGTGCTCCTTGACCGCCTCGATGGTGGGAAGGAAACGCACGTGACGCAGCTGGTTGAGCTTATCGGCGCTAATAAGACCGGCCTTCAGGCGCTTGGAGAACTCGGCGATGACCGCGGGGCTCGCACCGATAAAGCCGATGCCGGCGCCCGGGAAGGTGATCTTGGACGTCGAGGCAAAGGCCACCACGCGATCCTCGGTGCCCGCCGCGCGAGCGAGGTCAAAGATATTTGCGAGCTCGTCGGTCTCGTCGTACAGGTCGTGCACGCAGTAAGCGTTGTCCCAGAAGATGCGGAAATCGGGCGCGGCCGTGGGCATCTCGACCAAGCGGCGCACAGTGTCCTCGCTAAAGGTGATGCCCGTGGGGTTGGAATACTTGGGCACGCACCAGATACCCTTGATGGAATCGTCGGCGGCAACCAGGCGCTCGATCTCGTCCATGTCGGGGCCGTTGTCGGTCATCGCGACGGGGACGTTCTCGATGCCCAGATCGGCGGTGATGCCAAAGTGGCGATCGTAGCCGGGAACAGGGCACAGGAACTTGACCTTCTTGCCGTCGTGCGCTGCCTCGTAAGCCTCCCAAGGGTCGCTGCCGCACGAGCCGCAACGCCAGAACATACCGGCGATATCGTGCTCGATCAGCAGGCTCGATGAGCCCAGTACGAGCGTCTGCTCGGCAGGACAACCCAGGAACTCCCCCGCCAGCTTGCGTGCCGAGGGAACGCCCTCAAAGCAGCCGTAGTTGGAGCAGTCGACGTTGCCGTCATGCAGATCGGCATCGGCATTGAGGATATCGAGCATGGGTCGAGAGATGTCCACCTGGGAGGGCGACGGCTTGCCGCGGGCCATGTCGAGCGCCAGGCCCTTGGCCTTGACCTTGGCGACCTCGGCTTTGAGCGCCTCGATGGCGGCATCGAGTTCGGTGGTTTCCATCTTCTGGTAGATCGTCTGCATGGGGTGCGACCTTTCGCGAAGCGGTACGTTGCAGTTCGTCTAAGTATAGACCGCCATCGTCGCAACGTTATGAAGCCGTGATAGATTAAGTTCATCGCAATCAATTACGAATCGCCGCGCATGCCGGCGTGGGGCGCCCAAGGAGGCACTATGGAGTACGGATCGTTTCAGGCCGAGGAATTCGGCGACTTGCAGCGCCTGGTCGACGGACTGTTTTACGACCGCCACGCCATCGACCGCCTGGATCTGATCGTACAGGCCGAAATCTTGGACCTGGCGCCCGACCTCATGGAGATCGTGAATCTTTTGCCGCCCGGCTACTACGACCGCCAGTCACTTTGCGACCAGCTCAACTCCGCCTTGGCCGCCCACGGCTGGGGCGCCGTCTACGGAACGGTGGAATAAGCCTCGAGGCCGGCGATTTGGCCCGCTTCCCGACCTTGGCGGGTGGCGCGCGCAGACGTGGTGTAAGAGCGTCCCGAGGTCCGTCGCTGCAAG